>CAMHIM010000025.1 GCA_946185225.1 uncultured Prevotellaceae bacterium | reverse complement strand
ATATTATAAATAATATTATAGAATATAAATAAATATGCGCAAATTATGCTTCTTCCATAAAAAGGCTTTTGCTACTGTGTCACTGCGTCACAGTGATGCTGCGTCGTGTCTTTTCCTGAGAACATAGACACACCTAAAAATTTACGCTCCAATATTTTGCTCCGAGCAAACTGAGGGTTTGAAAAAACTAAACGCTGAGTTTGCTCCGACCCATCTATCAGGGGGGGGACAGACCCCCTGATAGACGAAAATCTATCAGGGGTCTGTCCCCCTGATAGATGATAGACAGTTAAAGTAGTGGTAGAAATAAGTAAATGTAATCAGTTGGAAAACAATGCAATAAAACTTAAAGAAACTGCGAAAAAAGTGGAGGAAAAATTTGGAGGAACGGGATATTTTTCGTACTTTTGCATCGTGGTTGAGAAGAGTTTCCGGAGCCCTTCAGAGACTGCAAAATCAAATCTGACGCAAAGCGGGAGGCGGCCACCCGGTGCAGATGGCCGCAGCGTAAGTTAATACCATGAAAAACACACAGAACTATGGCAACAAACACGATTGAAGTCGGCGTGAACTATCGCCGCAACAAGAACAACGCCAGCAGTGGCTACGGGAAGTGGTACCCCGAGGTGGACCGCAAGGGCACGCTCTCCATGCGAGGCTTCGCCCAGCACATCGCCTCTCACGGCAGCATGTGGTCGAGCGACATCGTCGAGGGTGTGCTGAAGAAGATCACCCAGTGTCTGCCCGAACTGGTGGCACAGGGCGTAGGCGTCGAGCTGGAGCCGCTGGGAACGTTCTTCCCCACCTTCCAGGTGGACAGCCGCAAGGGCGCAGTCACCTCGCTGGACAACGTTGATCCCTCGGAGGGCATCAAGGCCGTACACATCCGCTTCAGCCCGAATCGTAAGAAGGAGGACAACATCTCCGGCACTGCGTTCAAGAAGCGCTGCTCGTTCAAGGTGCGCAACGTCGTGGAGACGAGCAACGTGACCGTCGACGGCAAGACGAAGAAGGTACGCACGCTGACGCCGGTGGAGGACTACCTGATGAAGCAGTCGGCACAGAGCGGCAACTAAGTCTTGGGGGGCGCCCCCAAACGGGGCAGTCCCTTTGAAACAAAAGGTGTAACTTTTTAATGAAAGGAGGTGAATGATGATGGACAAGCTTAACAAGCCATCGGTGCTGGAGGTCATACTGCGCGTCGTCGTAGCAGCCGTAACGGCGGCACTCACGGCGCTGGGAACGACCAGCTGCATGGGCCACGGGCCCCTGTAGAACAAAGAAAGGGTCGCTTCTTTGCTTGCAAAGAAGCGACCCTATTGAATTCTTTTATTGCAGCTTGGGTTTGAGCTCGTCGGGCGAGTCGCTGGTGAACATGTTGACGGGTGGTGCCTGACGGGTGTAGAAGTCACGGACGACAGCGGGGGTGAGTTCGAGCATGGGCTGGAAGTCGGCACTCTGCATGTAGCGCAGGATGGCGTGGCGCATCTGACGCGCCACCACACGGTGCTCCAAATCGCTGCTAATGTCCATCGTCGTCATGAGCAGACGTCCCTTCCCTACCCTGGCCTCAATGAGCATGCCCAGCTTGCGGGAGACGTGCCATGTATCGATGGGCTGAACGGGCGACTGATAGTCACGCGGCAGCTCCATGAGGTTCATTACCTGCGCCTTGTTCAACAGTTCCCACCAGTTCAGGTTGGCCCAGTCGTCGGTGGGGAAGCCGTAGCGGAACAGCGGATGGTCCTTCTGTATATAGGCTCCCGTAGTGTGGGGCGGACGCATCTTGAACCATGACGTGTTCCAGAACACGGGCAGGTAGGTCTGATGGACGTCACTGCCCAGCGTCACCTTGCCGGCTGCCGTCAGCAACACACGACCGCCCTTCTGCAACTCCTTTAGGGCTCGTGCATCGAGGGTTTCCGAGATATAGACTCCGCCAGACGTGCTGCCCCCCGACAACGTCTCCCCCTGCATTACTGCCGAAGGATAGACCCAGAACTCCCACTGGTTCTGAGCGATGCCAGGGGTCTCAACGACAAGGCGCATGTGGGCGGGTGCAGTGATGTCCCTGAGCGGCAGGGTGACGACACCCAGTTCGTTGTTCTTGCCTAACTGTACCGGACGCACCGACAGCGTGTCGCGTGCATAGAGCAGCGTGTCGGACTGCCACACGGTATAGATGGTAGGAGACGGACGGGAGATTCCGTTGTAAGCGTTGTACATCTCGACAGGAACGTTCAGCGTCTCGTCACTGGTATACACGAACTTGGGGAAGCGGGCCAGCAGCACCACTGGGGCGCAGAACTGCCGCCACTCACGGGCCGTACAATAGCCCTTCTCGCGCCAATGAACGTTCAGTGGACCGACGAGGGCAGTGCCCTGTCCGCTGTAGTCGTTCAGTCCTAAAAGTTGGAAGCCGGCATAGTCGCGGGTGCGCAGGTTCCGCTCTATCTCATACTTGTAGCACAGCGTCTGCAGACGTCCGCTGGCCATGAGAAACTTCTCCGCCATCTGCCCCATCCCGTTCTCACACAGCAGGTCGCGGAATATGTCGAAGTTGCCCGCCTTGTAGACACCCGTATACTGCACGGTCTCCTTCAGGTCGGGGAATGCACACCACTGCCCCTGCTCGTGCGTCACGATGGGAGTTTGGTTAGGCTCCGAACCCTTATAGTTACGTGGCCGCTCGATGCCGTCGTAGTAGTCATCGGCAGACTGCGGTGCACGACGGTCCCAGTCCAGTCCACGGGCACCACCTTTGACGTGATACTCCGACCCGTTGTCCCACGCCCAGCCGCCTCCGACGCTGGCTCCGCAATAGACCTTCGTAGAGTCATACTGGTGCATCTGCCGCACCCAGTCGTTGCAATAGGTCACCCAGTCGCCGGCAGGTTCGTTGCCGGCGGCCATCATCACAAACGACGGGTGGTTGCCGTAGGTGTCTATGATGCGACGACCCTCGTCCAGCAGGTACTGGTCAATGGCCATTCCGCGACGCAACTTCACCCCGTGGTTGGGCCACGACGGCCCCTCGGGCTGCAGGTAGATGCCCACGCGGTCGGCAGCAGCAAAGGCGGCCTCCGGCGGGCAGTAGCTGTGGAAGCGCATGTGGTTGAGTCCGTATTCCTTGCACTTGCGGAAGATGCGCATCCACTCGTCCTCGTCGGTGGGCGGATAGCCCGTCTCAGGGAAGCAGCAGTTCTCTACCGTGCCGCGCAGGAACAGCGGACGGCCATTAAGATAGAACTGACGTCCCTGGATGCTTATCTCACGCAAGCCGAAGGTGACGGGCACTTCCCAGCCGTCATAGTCGACCACCACACGGTACAGCTGGGGATGGAACTCATCCCACGGCTCGGCATTCTGAGGGAAGGGTAGCCGGAAGGTACGCTCGTTGACGGTAACGTCGACCGTGTGCTTCTTCATATTAGGCACCACCCGCTTGCGCCATATCTGCACGCCGGCCTGCAGTTCTATGCGTCCCGTGATGCCGTTCCAGTTGCCCTGCGTCTGGTCGGTGACGCTATGAGAGTCCTGTCCCACGCAGACGTTCTCGATGCCGTTATATACTTTGATGGCTATATCGTTACGTTCGCCGGGGCGGATTAGCTGCGTCACATCGTAGCGGTGGGGCACCGACAGCGACAGCTGGTGTCCTGCCTCACAACCGTTTACGTAGACGGTCGTCTCGATGTGCGGACGCTCCAGGAAGAGCGTGATGCGCTGCCCGTCCCAGTCCTTGGGCACATAGACGCTACGATGATACCAGGCGCTGCCCACATAATGTTTCTCTGGGGTCAGGAAGAAAGGGAACTTCATCTGGCCTTCGTGGCGATACTTCTCCATATAAGGGTTGAAGTAGTAGCTGGAATCGTACAACGAGCCCGTCCAGGGAGTATTGACGCTGACATCATTGCCCTTGCCGTTAGTCAGCATGGAGCCTGGCAGGATGACGTAGTCGGTATAACGGACGGTATCAGTCAGGGAGAAGTCCCACGCTCCTGCCAGCGAAAGGGTCTCCTGTGCAGGAAGATTCATAGCACAGAAGACAGTGAGAAAGGCCAGTAACTTTTTCATTGTATTTCAGCTTTGAGTAGTTTTTCACCAGGCGTTTTGTCAGCCTCACGGGGCAAGTAGATGGGAGCTTCTGGCTGCAGGGGCAGGATGCGCAGCTCCAGCTCCGTCACCCCCTCGGGCAATCGCCACAGCCCGTAGAGGAACGGACGTCCGTACTGGAAGTTGTCAGCAATCAACTTGCCCTTGGCATACAGGCGGGCACAGTCGCCACGATAGCAGAGAGAGAGCAGACCCTTATGGCCGGCGGGCAGGTCGATGCGATAGACGGCAGCCTGCTGCCAGTCCTGCTCCAACGGGGCTTCCGCCACTTTGGCGCGCCCCTTCACAACGGTACGCAGCGCTCCAGCTTCCCTTACCTTATTATACGATACAGGAACATTGGGCTTCACTAATGGCTCTTCGGACAGGAACAGGTGCTCCGCCTGCTGGCGCGTCAGCAGGTAGATGTTCCCGTAAACGGGCTTCGCAAGCCCGCCAGCCTTGACGTTCTTCAGCGTCTTGCCACTCTGCATACAGATGGTGGTAGGGATGCCGTCCACCTGCATCATATAAATCTTGCCGTCGCGGTGGGCCACCAGCTGGGCCGTGGCATAGCGAATGCCGTCGACGTTGACGGGGAACACGGCCATTGCTCCTGCAGGAACCGTCAGTCGGGGCAGCACGACGCCGCATGCCTCAAGCCGTACACCTTTCTTCTCTGAGAGGTTCTGCAGACGCTCATAGTTATTAACAAAGATGAAGGCACTCCGGTCCTTGCGCCTAACCGCCCAACGCAACTGTGTATCGTCGCCCTTCTTCAGGTCCTGGGGCGAAGGGAACGAGGCCTCCATCGGAGCCAGCAGTTCGCCGTAGTCCTGCATAAAGAGGTGCAGGGGACGCAGCCGGTAGTACTGCGGATTGGTCTGGCCGAACTCGCCCAGCGGTGCCTGAAAGTCGTAGGTCACGACGGGCAGGTCGTTATTAGCAGTGCCCAGCGTGCGCTGAGTCTCGTTCAGGGTGATGCCCGTCGTACTCTCAGGATTGGTGCCGCCGTGATACATATAGTAGCCCAGGAGGTTGGAGCCCGAGCCCAACTTCACCAGCGCCATCGAGTAGGTATCGTCGGTATAGATGTAGGGCCGCCGGTGGTAGGCCGTTGCCATACCACCGCCCAGTTCACACGTAAAGTAGGGATAATACTCATCGCCCTCACTGGTCTTCTCCTCCTGCTTACCTAACAGGTCGGTGCCAATAGCCGTACTGCTGCGGAAAGACTTGAACTGAAATGCCTTGTAATAATTACCGCAGCACTCCGTAGTCTCCTTATCCCAGAAGCCGTCGGCATAGTCACCATAGAGAGGCAGCATCTCGCCGAAGGGCACAGGGGTCGTCAGCTCAGGCCAGCCGGTTCGGGTGTAGAAGGGAAGGTCGAACCCAATCTGAAGGGCAATCTTCTTCAGCGCCATCAGGTACTCTCCCCTGCCACGGTACTCGTTATCGAACTGGGCAGCGATGACGGGACCGCCGTCCTTCCACTGGAGGCCCTGCACCTGCGTGAATATCTGACGGTACAGCCGCTCGGCATAGCTCAGAAACGTTGCGTTGGCCTCGCGCAGCTTACAGCCTTTACGGAACATCCAGTCAGGGATGCCGCCATTGCGCACCTCACCATGACAGAACGGCCCCATGCGAAGCACAACGGGCAGCTGCTCCTGTCGACACACCTCCAGGAAGCGACGCAGGTCGCGCTGGCCGTCCCAGCGGAAAATGCCCTCCTGCTCCTCTACGTGGTTCCAGAAGATATAAGTGGCGATGAGGGTCACACCGCCCTCTTTTATCTTACGCACCTCTGCAGCCCACTCGTCAGCAGGAATACGCGAGTAGTGGACCTCACCCATGACGGGACAGACGCGGCGGCCGTCGAACAGCAGACTTTGGCGGTCCCACGTCACCGAGGGCACCATGCCGCGCTCCACCTGATTGGCAATCTGCTTCATACCCTTTACCGAGGGATGGCCCGACTTTTTGTCGATACCCTGCAGTTCGATACACTTCACGCCATAATGGCTGCAGATGGTCTTGACCGATGAGGTCACCTCAGCACTCAGCCCATCGTTCAGGATGAAGTAGAGTTCCTTGCCAGCATAGTGGGCCTTCATCCACGAGAGCATCTGTGCCATTGCTGGACGGAAGCTCCACAGGTCGTTCTGGGTAACGGCCTCGTACTTGAAATCACCTATCGGCGCCTTGGCCCAGCTGTCGTTGGTAGCACCGAAGATGAAGATGATGTCAGGATTACCCAGGTCATCCATCCGCTTGATGAACGAGCGGTCGCTGTAGTCCTTCTTGTCGTAGCCTGTATTACAGATGGTGGAGCCGCTGTACGAGTTGTTCTTCTCCAGCGTCCATCCCTTACGTTCTATGAGTTGGTGCCACCAGGTCTGCTCCACGCGGTTTACGTCGGTCTGTTTCGGATTGTTACGCTTGAAGTACCAGATGGCATTCCCTTGGGGAATAGCACCCTCAAAGGTGGAATACGAGTCGCCCAGCACGGAAACACGCTTCGTCTGAGCGGTAGCATGACCCATCGTCAGCAGACAGGCGGTCAGCAGGATGATCGGTTGCAGTAGTCTCATGATATGTTTTTTTGTCTTTATATTACTTCACAAATACTTTCTTGCCGCCGATAATGAACAGCCCTGGGCGGTGAGGAGCAGAGCGTCGCTGGCCTGTCAGCGTATAGACCGTCCCTCGTTCGAGACGCCCCTGAGTCCCGCCGGCTGCGGCGACACCCGTAGACGTTCCTTTCAGGATGTCGGTCAGCTGGTCCACGATGCCCTTGACCGTCCCGTACCCGCCGAGCATCAAGTCGCACGCCAGCGTTCCGTTGCTATAGTGGTTATGGTCCGTGAAACACGTGATGATGGCCTGTGCGGCGGCATCGGCGCTGGCATAGCCATTGACTGCATAGTCGGCCACATAGGCATTGAAGGCAGCATCAGCGTTCTTGCCAATCTCCACGAAGCCCAGGTAGTCGGCATCATCCATTACACGCTGTGCCGCTACCTTGCGCACGATGGTCTCGTAGCTGTCACGGCGGTAGCTGTCGAAGGTGTGTGTCGACGAGTTGTAGCCGCTGGCATAGTTGGAAACAGCTCCGTGCGGGGTGTAGCTGTTGATGATAATCTTGGCTCCCAGCATCTCGGCGGCATTAAGGTAGTAATTCATGTCAGCCTCATAGCTTTTGCCCATGCCGTTGGTACCGTTGTTGCCGAACATCACCACATCGTCTGGATAGATGTCGCGCAGCACGCTGGCCAGCTTGCCCTGAGTATAATAGGTGGAGAGGTTACGCCCGCCGGCACCATCGTTATGGAAGTCGCAAAGGTCAGCCAACTCAGGATACTCCGTACCGATGATGTTCTTCAGCCGATAGGCCCAAGAGCCGTTGTTGGCCGATGTGGAGTCACCGATATGATGTACCACGCGCTTTCCGCGCTTCTGTCTCGGTGTCTGCTTGGTTATGGTCACCTGTGCGATGCATGCCGTGCTGGTGGCGTCAGCATCGGCGATGTGGAGGTCTATGACGTCAAGGGTGGCGGGGATGGTGTAGGTCGCCGTACCCATCGTGGCTTGCGTTCCCAGGTCGTAACCCGTCAGGTCGGTGTTCACATAACCTGTCGTCAGCTTGCCCTGATAGGTAATCTCCACCGTATAGAACTGCCCTGGCTGCACCCTGACGTCAAACTCCAGCGCGCCAGTCAGATAGTCAGCGGCGGCATCGGTGGCCGAGGCAGTACCGGCAACGACTGCTGTTCCTGAGATGATGCCGTAGCCGTTAGCGGCAGTATAGGTCGTCGCGGGGCTTACGGCAGTGAAGCCCTCGGCAGTGCCGGCCTCGGAGTCATAGCCGAAGTCAAACTTCGTGCCATGAATGTTCACTAGCACGCTCTTCGTCAGCTCTTTCTGGTCGCTGTTCAGCCCCGTGGCGCGAATGACGAGTTGTGTGGGACTGGCTGTCGACGACACCGTCAGCACACCGGTGGCTGCATCGAAGCGGATGCCCTCGACCACTCCGAGCGGCGTCGTTCCATCCTTCTCATAGGCGGACAGCGTGACAACAGAGCCCTGCTCAGTACCCTCGCCGTCAATAAGCACGGCAGCATAGGTAGCGGTAGCCGAACCGGCATCCATCGGAATAGCCATACTTGTGCTGCTCTGTGTGAACTTGATGCTCTCTGCCGACGAGGTAAGGGTCAGCACACAACTCTTCGTACTACCACCAATATTCACCTGGATGGTAGCGGTGCCAGCCTCAGCAGCTGGCGCCAGAGTGACGGTGGCCTGATGGGAATCATTAGCATCGGGGGTGATGACAACGTACTGCTGCATGTCCTCCTCCAGCACCGACCATGTGGCTTGCTGGGTGATGGCATAGCCGTGCTCATCGGCAATGGCGACTGACAGCCGTGCATTCTCTCCCTGTGGGATGGAAAGCGTAGGCTTGTCGGAGATCAGCGTGAAGGTCCCCGCATCTATCGTGGCCAGGATGGCCTCATAGGTGGCAATATCCACGGAGCCGGTGTTGGCGTTGTTCACACCAATGCTGAAATAGGTGGGATTAGAAGTCTCTGCCCAGGGCAGTACGCCACTCTGTCCCAGCAGCGTTCCATCGGTGCTATAAACCATCGCGTAGCAGCGCTCACTACTCTTGTCGGCCGACAGAACTATGTCGTACCAGGTTCCCGTTACAATCTGCGCCGCAGCATCGCCGCTGGTCAGCGCCGTGCCGTTCAACAGGAGGCTGCTACCGTTAAAGTTCAGCAGAACGGGGCAAGTGTACTTGCTGCTCGACCAGAAGGGATAGCCGCCAGTTAGTGTCACCGAGGCTCCCGACGCATTGAAGCGCAGCCTGGTGCGGAAAATCATCTGTGAAGATGGTGTCTCTAAAGTCTGGGTGATGACGTGCGACTTCTTCGCTGTGTTAGCCGTAACGCGAATGTACTTGGTACCGTCAGCATCGGCCTTCAGCACACCGGAATGGGAGTCGCTTCCTGCCACACACCATCCGCCGACAATGAGGTCCGAGCTGCTACCATAGGTTTCCTGCACTATCTGATAGCCGGTGAGGGCATCGGGATAGACGCTAATGGCTGTGGGATAGCCCGCCAGCGGCAACACTTGTGTAGCACTCTTGGAAGGATTCCCCAACGCCACCACATATTTCTCAGCCTTGATAGCCGTTCCGTTATAGGTTACGGTAGCTGTCATCTTCCCGAAAAAATTCATGGGTACGTCGCGCAGGTCGAAAGTGGTCTGTACCTTGCCTTCAGCGTTCACCGAAAAGGCTCCGTAGCTGTCGCAGTACTGGCCCTCGGTGTCGCTGACGGTCTTGAAGCCTTCAATGTCCCACACTACCTTAAAGTCGGTCACCTTGTTGCTGATAGTCGACTCCGTGATAGTAGTGCCGTCGCCGCCCGTAAGGACCACCATATAGTCATTACTGTAGGGAGTATCGGTCGAGGGGCCGAAGGTCATCTTCTCCGCTCCACGGATGACAGCACTGACAATGGGCTCCACGTAGTTCTCGTCCTGCTCCAGGATGCCAGTGCTCACCTTGATATTGTCAATGGCGTAGCAGCGATCGGTGTTCTCCACCGTCGAGACGATGCGCAGTTTTGCTATATCCTTCTTCAGCGTTCCCACAGACCCGAGAACTGTGGTTTCAGAAGAACCTTTCGCAAATACCATCGTCACACCGCCACGAGCGGTGATGGTGACGGCGATGTGCGGATTTCCGGTGGCGGTATAGGGTTTGCCGTTGCCACCGAAGCCGTTAGCGTTCTGCAGGGAGAAGGCGGTGAAGTCCTCCACGGCCTTGCCGCCGATGGAGACACTGGTCACCTTACAGCTATTACTGCTGTAGACATAGCTGGCAATCTCGGCACCGTCGCTGTTCATCAGCGTTACCGTCGACTGGCGGCTGTTGCCGAAATAGCCGTGAAAGGCGTCCCACTCTGCCGTCACCGTGCCGTCACCCACGGCAACCGGCTGGCCGTCGGCACCACTGATGGTGCCTTCGACGGTGGTGTTGCACACAGCAAGCACCGGACCAAAGCCTGTCAGTTGGGTGTCATATATGAATGCTGCGCCAGCAGCCGGAGACGTCGAGCTGACGCCGAAGATATTGGTCTCTCCTGAAAAGTCCTCCATAAGCACAACAGCTTGTGCCTGTGCAGAGAGGGTACACGACAATGCGGCCAGCAGCAGCATCGTGCATAGCATCTGTTTCTTCTTCATAATTTTGATTGGTAGTAGTTGTAGTTTTTAGTAGTATGGTTTTATAATGATGTTCATTTACCACTGGATATCCAGCTCAACGGGACAATGGTCACTGCCCATAATATCGGTGAGAATCCTGGCATCGGTGACCTGCGACATCAGACGGTCGGAGACCACGAAGTAGTCGATGCGCCAACCGGCGTTCTTCTGACGCGCCTGAAAGCGGTACGACCACCACGAATAGGTCACCTCCTCTGGATATAGCGTACGGAAAGTGTCCTTGAAGCCACAGCCCAGCAGGTCCGTGAACTTCTCGCGTTCCTCATCGGTGAAACCAGCATTCATACGGTTGCTCTTCGGATTCTTCAGGTCTATCTCCTCATGTGCCACATTCAGGTCACCACACAGGATGACGGGCTTCACGGCGTCAAGCGCCTTCAAATACTTGCGGAAGGCATCCTCCCACGACATGCGGTACTCCAGCCGCCTCAGACCGTCCTGCGAGTTGGGTGTGTAGCAGCAGACAAGGTAGAAGTTCTCCATCTCCAGCGTCACCACCCTGCCCTCATGGTCATGAAGGTCAATACCGATGCCGTATGCCACCGACAGCGGCGTATGCCTCGTGAAGATGGCCGTACCACTATATCCTTTCTTCTCCGCATAGTTCCAGTACGACTCATAGCCTTCGAACTGTAGGTCCAGCTGGCCCTCCTGCATCTTCGTCTCCTGTAGGCAGAAGAAGTCAGCGTCCAACTGTCTGAAAATACTGCTGAAGCCCTTGCCTTCACAAGCGCGAAGACCGTTAACGTTCCAAGAAATCAGTTTCATCGTTTCTGTCTGTTTTAGTATTCGTGCACAAAGATACGAAAAGGTGGGCGAAGGACAAAACAAATTTGTTTGTTTTTCTTCCGAGACGAAGTTCTTTCGCTGAAGCCCGACATACGAAAAGGTGAGGAGCCAAAGCCCCTCACCCTACTTTATCTCGCTGACAATCATCAGAACTTGGCCATCTTGATGGCGACCACGGCGCACTCGTCACCCTTGTTTCCCAGCCGTCCGCCTGCCCGGTCCTTTGCCTGTTGAAGGTCATTGGTGGTCAGCAGACCATAGACGACGGGGATGTTGTTCGTGGCATTGAGGTGGGCGATTCCCTGGGTGACACCCTGACAGATGTAGTCAAAGTGGGGTGTCTCTCCGCGAATAACACTACCGAGGATAATGACAGCGTCATAGCCGTCGTTCAGGGTCATCTGGCGGGCCCCATATATTAGCTCAAAGGAGCCGGGAACCGTCTTCACGTGAATGTTCTCGGGCAGAGCCCCATGCCGCTCAAGCGTGTTGACACAGCCCTTGAGCAAAGCGCCGGTTATCTCCGGATTCCACTCTGCCACAACAATCCCAAAGGTCATGTTCGACGCATCAGGAACCTTGGACAGGTCGTAGTCGGAAAGGTTGTGCAATGCAGTGGCCATAGCTTACTTGCTGACGCGCTCGATGTACTCATCGATGGTCTGATACTGCATGGAGTTGATATACTTCTCCTTGATGGTCTGATAGAGTTTCAAGGCTTCGTCGGTCTTACCCTGGCTTTCAAGAATCTCACCGGCCTGAATCAGGAAGGTGGGAGACAACGAGTTATTGTCTGCCTTCTCGGCGGCTTTCTTCAGGTGCTTCACTGCCTCATCGAGCTTCTCAATATGGGCATAGGCATTACCAAGTGCTGCCTCTGCTGCCGGAGAAATCATCTGGTCGTCGGCACCATCATAGGCCTCCAGGAACTTGGCAGCCTCCTGCCATTTCTCAAGATTGGCATAACAGAGACCGGCATAAAGATTAGCAAGGTTTCCTGCGTCCGTCGAGCTGTACTCGTCAGCAATCTTCAGGAAACCCACATAGTTGATACTGTCGCCGTTAAGAGCCTTCTCAAACTCGCCATTGGCAAAAAGTTCCTGACCCTTGGCAAGAGCCGTGCTGGCTTTCTGTTCGCCGGGGATTGCTACATAATTCCTGTAAAGGATGAAACCAGAGACGACAACCACGAGAGCCACGACGGCACCAATGATTGCCTTTTTGTACTTGAGGAAGAAGGCCTCATGCTTGTTGAGCGTCTCTTCAATAGGAGCGCCCTGTTTTGCGTTTTCGTTTGCCATTATTATTCTGTTTTTTTATTGTGTCAATAAGTTTGCGGATGCAAAGGTAGTACTTTTAGTTAAGAATGAAGAATGTAGCGTTAAGAATTTTGATGGCTAACAACATTTTTTCTCAATTCTTCCTTTTTTAACTCTTATTTTTCATACCTTTGCAATATGATTCTGAAGAAGCTGTCGCTCATCAACTACAAGAATATCGCGGAGGCCACGCTGAGGCTGTCGCCTAAGATGAACTGCCTTATCGGACGGAACGGTATGGGTAAGACCAATGTCCTGGATGCTGTCTACTACCTGTCGTTTTGCCGTTCGGCCAACAACCCCGTCGATGCCCAGGTCATCAGGCACAACGAGGACTTCATGATGCTGGAGGGGGTATATGGCAATGACGCCTACGGAAGTGCAGAGATGACTGGTGACGAAGAAGAAATAACCTTCACCTGCGGCATGAAGCGAGGTACGAAGAAACACTTCCGGCGCGATAAGAAGGAGTACAAACGCCTGTCAGAGCACATCGGACAGATTCCACTGATAACGGTTGCTCCCAGCGATACACTACTTATTGAGGGCGGCAGCGAGGAACGACGGAGACTGATGGACCTGGTTCTTTCGCAGCTGGACCTGAGCTACATGGAGGCGCTGGGCCGCTACAACAAGGCGCTACTTCAACGAAACACCTTATTGAAACAGGAGGAGGAGCCCGACACGGAGCTACTTGCACTGTGGGAGGAACAGATGGCGGCTGCAGGAGAGTATCTCTACCAGAAGCGCGATGCCTTCGTCAGACAGCTGTCGCCACGCTTCCAGGAATTCCATGAACGCATCTCAGGCGGGCACGACAGCGTCGCCCTGCGCTATGTATCACACTGCCAACGAGGTCCGCTGCTGGAGGTCATACAGCGCGACCGGTTCAAGGACCGCGCAGTAGGCTACTCTCTGCACGGAGTACACCGCGACGACCTGGAGATTCTGCTTGAAGGGCATGAGATGAAACGCGAAGGGAGCCAGGGGCAACTGAAGACTTTCGTCATCGCCCTGAAGCTGGCGCAGTTCGACTTCCTGCGGCACACAAGGGCCAACACCACCCCTATCCTGCTGCTGGACGACATCTTCGACAAACTGGACGCCCAGCGTGTGGAACAGATTGTCAAGCTGGTGTCCGGCGAGGAGTTCGGACAGATATTCATTACCGACACCAACCGCGACCATCTGGACCAGATACTGGCCAACTGTACCTTTGACCACAAGACGTTCCTCGTGGAAGACGGCACGATACACTTAAAAGAAGAAAGCCAAGATGTTTAAGCGTGACGTAAAGACCATCAGGGAAATCCTGCTACGGAACCTCCGGCAACAGGGACTGGAGACACCTCTGCTACAGAAACGGCTGATGGACGCATGGCCGGACGTTGCCGGTGAGGTGATTGCCGGCTACACCACCAACGTACGCATCTACAACCAAACCCTGTACGTAAGCATCAGCGTTCCCGCACTACGGGCTGACCTGAGCATGAAACGGGTGGAACTGGTAAAGAAACTGAACGACAACGTGGGCAGCCACGTGATTGCCGACATCCGGTTCTGCTAATCCGTAACGACATCGTCCATGATAACATCATGAGGTTCTGACGGGACACTCTCCAGCAGCCGGAAGCTGAAACAAACACCTATCTTATACATAGAGGAAGGACAATGTGCCAGGAAACGGTCGTAATATCCCCGGCCGCGTCCCAGCCGACGGCCTGAAGCATCGAACGCCATACCCGGCACCAGCACAACGTCTATCTTCCGATAGTCAGAGAACACATCTCCTACAGGTTCCTGGATGCCGAACGCGCCCACGCGCAGATTCCGTTGCCCCGTGTACAGAAGGACTTCCATCTGCTGCTCATCGACGACACGCGGAAGCAGGACCGTCTTCCCTTCCCCGCTCAGGATGTCCAGCAGCCCCGAGATGTCCGGTTCGTCAGGCAATGGACAGAAGAGCATGACGGTACCCGCCGAGCGCACTACCGGATGGGAAGTCAGCCGACGGACAATCTCCTCTGAGCGATGCTGTCGTTCGGGAACGCTGCGGCTGTCTGCCCGTAACAATCGGCGAAGAGCCTTTTTCATGCTACTTCTTTTTCTTGGATGGAGCCGAGGGGAAGGAAGTCCCCTCACGGAAGACCTTCTGCGCACGCGCTACGGCAGGGTCATCTGCATTCAGGCATTGTGTCCAGGCGTCCTCATTCAGGATATTGTAAACAATGCGGCTCAGAAGGAAACGCTCCAACAGCCGATGGCTGCGCTGAACCATGAGGTTTCGGCGACGGAGCCCTTGCCGGTCAGCGTATGTAACAAACTTCTCCACAAGGTTCTGCTTCCGCAGATAGGTTTCCAAAGTCTTCCAGTCTTTCATGTCACTCAGCTTCTGACGATTGGCGTCCGTATAGTCAAAGGCATACATCATCAGTAGGCCGCTCATCGTGGCCTCCTTGTAATAAGACGTCACGTCAAGGGTGTCCTCACCGACAAAGATGTCCGGTGTGATGCCGCCACCGCCATATACCTCACGACCGTTGGCGGTATGATAAGCCGGTCCAGTATGCTTGATGCTGTCTCCAGAGAAGAACTCGCCGTGCTGATAGCGAGACAGCATGTCCTCCTCATAGTCAGGGTCAGCACCAGATTGATAAGGTTTCTGTATGCAGCGTCCCGAGGGGCTGTAGTAGCGGGCGATGGTAAGACGTACCATAGAATGGTCGTTGAACTCTATCGGCTGCTGCACCAGGCCCTTGCCGAAAGAGCGTCGTCCGATGATGGTACCGCGGTCGTTGTCCTGAATGGCACCGGCAAGAATCTCACTTGCCGAAGCCGAGCGCTCGTCAATGAGGATGACAAGAGGTATCTTCTGATAGCTGCCGTGCCCGTCGCTACGATAGTCCTGACGGGGAGACTTACGTCCTTGGGTATAGACAATCAGCCGGTCCTTAGGCAGGAACTCGTTGGCTATCTTAACAGCCGAGCCCAGATAGCCGCCGGTATTTCCGCGCAGGTCTATCGTCAGGTTCTCAAATTCCTCCTGGGACAATTGAGCCAAGGCTATAAGTAATTCCGGATAGGTGTTCTCCCCGAAGTTCTTGATTCGGATATATCCGGTCTTGGCATCCAGCATATAGACGGAGGTAATGCTTTTCGTAGGAATCTCACCGCGCGTGACAACGATTTCACGGACCTTCTTCTCCTTGTATCTCAGCACGCCAATACTCACCTTGGTATCTTTCGGCCCCTTCAGGCGGCGCACGGCTTCCTCGTTGGTGACAATCTTGCCGACAAACGTTTCTCCGTCAACGCTGACTATCTTGTCGCCAGCCATGATGCCGGCACGCTCTGCAGGACCATTGGAGATAACGTTCTGTACATGGATGGTATCCTGACGAATGTTGAACTCAATGCCAACGCCTGAGAAGGAGCCGCGGAGCTCGTCCTCGGCCATCTGACGGTCATTGGCGGAAATATAAGTGGAGTGCGGGTCTAATTCGCTGAGAATCTGCGGCATGGCTTTCTCCACAAGGTCATTGATATTCACCGTGTCCACATACTGGTCGTCCACCATATGCAACAAGTTGCTGAGCTTATTGCTTCCCGTATTGATGATACTCAGCCGGTGGCCAGCAAAACGACTAGCGAAGAAGGTCCCGACAAAGATACCGAGTACCATACTGAGAGCCAGCCATAAAGGCATGAAACGATAGTTCCTCTTCTGATTCATCTGTCTAATCTCCCATATAAACGACTTCTATTCCTGCCCGTTTCAACAGGTCGATGCCATCGGTCAGACGGTACTTCTCGGCATAGACGACGCGTCTGATGCCTGACTGGATTATCAGCTTGGCACACTCTATACAAGGCGAGGCAGTGATATAGATGGTGGCGCCATCGCTGTTGTTGTTGCTTCGCGCCAGCTTCGTGATGGCGTTGGCCTCAGCATGGAGAACGTATGGTTTCGACACGTTGTTCTCATCCTCACAGACATTCTCGAAACCTGTAGGAGTTCCATTATAACCATCACTTATAATCATCTTGTCCTTCACCACCAAGGCTCCCACCTGACGGCGCTGGCAATAGGAGTTCTCTGCCCAGATACGGGCCATCCGCAGATACCGATGGTCCAGTTTACTTTGTTTGTCGTTTGATTCCATTTCTTTTCAATAAAGCATCAATAGTCGGCTCACCGCCCCTGAAACGTTTATACAATGTCATAGGATTCTCCGTACCTCCCCGTGACAGCACCTCCGAGCGGAACCGCAGGGCTGTCGTACGGTCAAAGATGCCGTTCTTCTTGAACACAGAGAAGGCATCGGCATCAAGCACCTCCGCCCACTTGTAACTGTAATAGCCGGCGGCATAACCTCCTGCCATAATATGCGAGAACTGGACGGTCATACAGGTGTCCATGCGCTGTTTTCCGAGGATGGCTTTCTTCCATGCCTGTTTCTCGAAGGGGATGATGTCAGCGGTGAACTCGTCCTTCTTGGTATAATATGCCATGTCCAGCAGACCGAAGGAGACCTGGCGCAGACATGCCGTAGCACACATGAAGTTACGGCTCTTGACAATGCGGTCTATCAACTCGTCAGGCAGGGGCTCTCCTGTCTCATAATGGAAGGCGAAGGTCCGGAGGAACTCCTTCTCCACGGCATAGTTCTCCATGAACTGCGATGGCAATTCCACGAAGTCCCACCAGACATTGGTGCCGCTCAGGCTCTCAAAGCGGGTATTGGCAAACATACCGTGCAGGGAGTGGCCGAACTCATGAAGGAAGGTCTCCACCTCACCAAGCGTCAGCAGGGCGGGCTTGTCGGCCGTGGGCTTACTAAGGTTCATGACCACGCTGACATGAGGACGCACATTCTCGCCGACATTGTCCGGCCCGAATGGCTTGTGCGGGTCCTTGCGCTCCATCCACTGTCCCTGATACTCCGTCATCCATGCCCCACCCTGTTTACCCTTACGGGGATGGAAGTCTGCGTAGAAGACAGCCAGGTACGAACCGTCACTGTCCAGCACGTCGTAGGCCTTGACGTCCGGGTGGTACACGGGGATGTCCTTGTTTTCCCTGAAAGTAATGCCGTACAGACGGGTGGCAAGTCCGAATACGCCGTTGATGACATTCTCCAGCTGGAAGTAGGGTCGCAACATCTCTGCATCAAGCTGGAATTTCCGGAGCTGCAACTGATGGGAGTAGAACGAGACGTCCCACGGCTCAAGGGGATGGGCGGCCTCCTTCTCCAGTGCAGCGCGCTCCTTGACGGCTGCCGGCTTGTAGGCATCTATCAGGTCGTCCAGCAGACGATAGACATTCTTCACGTTACCCGCCATACGGTGTTTCAGCACGTAGTCGGCATAAGTCTTGTAGCCCAGCAGCTGTGCTATCTCACGGCGCAGGTTCACCAGCCGCTTACAGATTTCGAGATTGTTCTCGCTGTTGTCGTGTATGCACTTGGTGTTGTAGGCCATATACATTTTCTGCCGCAGGTCACGCCGGGTGCTGTAGGTCATGAAAGGGCTATAGGAGGGGGCATCGAGGGTAAAGAGCCATCCGTCCATGCCCTGCTCACGGGCAGCCTGGGCGGCGGCGTCCAGAGCCGTCTGAGGCAGTCCGTCCAGCTGAGCCTCTTCTGTCAGGTGCAGCTGGAAGGCCTTGTTCTCCTTCAAGAGGTTTTGGGAGAACTGCAGTCCAAGGATGGATGCTTCCTCGGTCAGCTGGCGCAGTCGTGCCTTCCCGTCAGCGTCCAGTAGCGCACCGCTGCGTACGAAGCCATCGTAACAGTTGTCCAGCAGCATCTTCTCCTCGGGAGTCAACCGACGGTGGTGACGGTGGACATACTGGACGCGGGCAAATAACCTCTCGTTCAGCCGGATGTCGTTGGCATGCTTCGTCAGGATGGGGCTCATCTTCTGGGCCAGGGCATCCATCTCATCGTTGGTCTCGGCGGAGAGCAGGTTGAAGAATACGGTCGAGACGCGGCTCAGGAGGTCGTAATATCCGTCCTTGTCCTTCTCGTCGTCCACACTAACGATGGTGTTGTCGAACGTCGGCTTTTCCGGGTTGTTGATGATACGGTCTGTCTGTTCGTCGTCACGGCGGATACCCTCCATGAAGGCTTCTTCGAAGTCCTCCATGCGTATGCGGTCGAAGGGCACGGTGTCATGCGGTGTGCCGTAAGGTTCCAGAAAGGGGTTCTTATGCTCTGTCATTGTGTTAGCGTTCCTTTAGAACTGCAAAGGTAAAACAAATCGAGGAAACTCATGCACGATTAAAAAGAATTAACGTTGAGAGCGGGCAATGGTTCTGCTGCCGCCCAACCACGCGCCAGACTGGTTTCAGGATGCCCCCTGGATGAGAAGTTCCAGCGACGGTATTTCTATGCGGCCACGATGAAGTATCAGTACTCCCCTGCGCTGCATGTCGTTCAGTGAGCGGCTGACGTCCAGCCGACTGTCGCCGACCTCGTCAGCAAGACGGTTCATCAGGATGTAGAATGTCTTGGGGCCGGCAGGATAGATGCAATGCATGGTGAAGAAGCGGACAATGCGCTCGGTAAGGTCTTTCGGGTGCCGCCGCCAGGGATGGCGCAGCTGCTTCTGGCTCTGTGTGGCATATAGTCCAAGGAGGTTGAGGCGGAAAATGAGG
The DNA here is from genome assembly GCA_946185225.1 of uncultured Prevotellaceae bacterium. GTDB lineage: Bacteria > Bacteroidota > Bacteroidia > Bacteroidales > Bacteroidaceae > Prevotella. Next base: position 4,188 of record CAMHIM010000025.1, on the reverse strand, counting down.
AACTGGTCCATCAGCCTGACGACTTCCTCCTTAGCCAGTGTGACGAAGTTCACGTCGGTGGCAGCAATATAAGTATGGGTGTAGCGCTGTGTCAGCCCAAACAGTGCCTCGGGCTGAAGCATGTATGGTGCCTGCATCTGCTCAACGACACGGTAGGCGCGGTCGTCGCTGCTCGTCTCCACTCGCAAGCTCCCGTTAAGCAAGAAGTGCAGCTGTCGGCAACTGTCGTCCTCACAAACGATGGTCTTGCCTGCCGGATGCTTCGAGAAGTCGAAACGGGTATGAGCGGCTACCTGAGCAAGGTCGCCACGGCTCATTCCCTGGAACAGAGGGAACTGAAGCAACTGGTCATACAACTGCAGACTGGCCATGGTTCTATTCTGCTATCTTGTCACGCAAGGAAGGGGAATACCACACGGCATTCTGCCCACGCTCATCGCTGTATATAAAGTAGGCCATCAGCTCTGGGTGACGTTCAAGCACCGCCTTCGCACGTTCTATACCCAGCACCATGAAAGCGGTGGCATAAGCATCGGCAGTAGCACAGTCTGCCGCCAGAACGGTTGCCGAGAGCAGGGAGTGCTGCACGGGGTAGCCGGTTTTGGGGTCGATGGTATGAGCAAACTTCCGACCACCCTTATAGTAGAAGTTCCGGTAGTTTCCGCTGGTAGCCATTGCTCTGTCTGTCACATTCAGAATGGTCTGCAGCTCTCCCTGAACGGTCAGCGAGTCGTCCACTGGCTTTGTCACGCCGATGCGCCAGGGAAGGCGTTTCTCACTAATGCCCTTCGTGACCACCTCACCGCCAATCTCTACCATGAAGTTCTGCACGCCTTTCTTCTGCAGCAACCGTGCCACCACGTCGGAGCCGTACCCCTTGGCAATAGCGGAATAGTCCAGCTGGTTACGTATTTTCAGCAGGCTGTCCACCTGTCGGCGGGTGGGCATCTGCTCATGTTTGAAGCCGAAGCCCCAGGCATTGACCAGCGGGGCCACGGTGACGTCGAAGGCTCCGTCCGTCTCCTGCTTGACTTCCGCCGCCTTGGCAGCAACTTTCTGGTACATTGCGCTAAGTACAGGGTGCTCACCACGGTTGAGGCGGGACACGGTGGACGTATCGTTGAACATGGAGAATTCGCCGTCCACTTGTTGCAGGACATTCTCTATATTCTCCTTCAGGCTCTGGTCAGACTGATAGGTAACGTGATAGATGGTACCGAAAATCATTCCCTCGTCATGTTGGTATGGCATGGAATGCTGTTGCTTGACGACCCACAGCGTGCCCACGACAAGAAATACCAGGAAAGGCACCTGCCACCACAACTGTCTTTTTTGTTTCTTGCTCATAACCGTCAGATGTCTATGATGATATTAAACGTACCACCCAGACGGGTGTCGCCATAGGTGCCGTAGCCTGGGACATACCACGTACGGCCTATGACGCCGTCGTTACCTCCCAGACGACGCTTGTAACGGACGCTCCATCCCAGATGCAAGGGGCCGAACACCTGGGCGTCGACACCCAGCACGGCCTCTATCCAGTGCTGCGAACAACGTTCGCCACGCACGTCGAAGCCAGTGTCCCACTGCCATACAGGGTCAGGGAAGTCTTTATGGGTGATATCCACCTTATAGGAGGTGAAGGCGTATCGGAAACCGGCATAGAACCGGTTTGCCTGATGCTTGTTTTTCAGCAGGTTGAAGTCCATGCCTATACGGCCGTAGGGGGCTGTCGTCTTATACGAGATGCCCGTCACCACGTCCTCGCTGTGGTTGGCACGGCCTATGCCCAGCTCGACTATCGGGAAGTACTTGTCGCGCAGGTTGACACGCAGCGCCCCTTCGTACTGTCCCCAGTCGTTCAGCTGCAGCAGGGCGGCTCCGGCAAGATCGAACGAGACGGAGAAGCCGCGCAGGAAGGGGATGGTGTCCGGCGTGGCCACCATCTTCTTTTTCTGACCGTAGGCCGGAAGGGCCGACAGGCTGCTAATCGCCAGAAAGGAGATGCAGATGAAAATGAGCTTGCGAAGAGTCATAGGTCACTGAGGGGTTGTTGACGACGAGCGTATCAATGAAGCGGTGCGTGGTGCGCACTGCGGTAATCGTGTGGAAGAACGACGCGCTGCAATCTACCGACTCGAAGTGGGGATAGTTCTCTTTCCGAATCCACACCGTGTCTTCCAGGTTCAGGTTTGTCAGGCGGAAGACGAGCGTGTCCTCGGAGGTGGTATAGCCCACGGGAAGACTGAAGGAGTTCCGTTCCGTCACCTTGTTCAGCAGGAGCGTGTCGGTGCCGTCCTTACGGGCCGACAGCACCGAGAGCGAGTCCAACAGCGTCACACGCTGGGCGTCGCTGTCATACAGGTAATAGACAGCCTCCACCGTGTTATCTACCGGACAGTCTACCGACGAACAGCCGATGAGTGCCGACAAGGCCACCAACGCAACTATTTTCCGCATCCGAGCTCCTCCTCTATCTGGTAGTCATTGCGGCTGGCTGAGGAGCGGCTCACCAGGTCGCCCAGGAAGCCGGCCAGGAACAGCTGCGTACCTATCATCATCATGGTCAGCGAGATGTAGAAGTAGGGCGAGTCCGTCACCAGTCGCTGAGGAATATGATTGGTCAGGCACCACAGCTTGTCAACGCCGATAATGAAGGCTGCCAGGAAACCGACAAAGAACACAATGGTTCCTATAAAGCCGAACACGTGCATCGGCTTCTTGCCGAAGGTCGACAGGAACCACAGGGTCAGCAGGTCCAGGTAGCCGTTGACGAAACGATTCCAGCCCATGAACTTGGACTCGCCGTATTTACGGGCCTGGTGCTGGACTACCTTCTCGCCAATCTTCTCGAAACCGGCGTTCTTGGCAAGATAAGGGATGTAGCGGTGCATCTCGCCGTAGACCTCGATATTCTTAACCACCTCGCGGCGGTAGGCCTTCAGGCCGCAGTTGAAGTCGTGCAGGTTCTTGATGCCGCTCACCTTACGCGCCGTGGCATTGAAGAGCTTCGTCGGCAGTGTCTTCGACAGGGGGTCATAACGTTTCTGCTTGTATCCGCTCACCAGGTCGTAGCCGTCTTCCGTTATCATACGGTACAGCTCCGGTATCTCATCGGGAGAGTCCTGAAGGTCAGCGTCCATCGTAATAACGACATCGCCCTGTGCTTCAGCAAAGCCGCAGTAGAGCGCGGGACTCTTGCCATAGTTGCGGCGGAACTTGATGCCTTTCACGTGGGATGACCTCTGATGCAGTTCCTCAATAATGGGCCAGGAACGGTCCGTGCTGCCATCGCTGATGAATATCACTTCATAACTAAACCCGTTATTCTGCATCACGCGTTCTATCCAGCCGAACAGTTCGGGGATGGATTCTTCCTCATTATACAGAGGTACTACTACTGATATGTCCACTTCTATAATGTTTTTTACTGATTATCAACATTCTATTTCCTTTGCATCACCAGGGCAATGGGGATTCCCACAAACGTTCCCACCATGAGATTAGCCGTCAACACGTTCAGGGAAAAATCTATGGGACGCATCTCGGCCAAACCCGTCAGGCTCGACTCCATGTCGCGGGCTGTCAGCCCGTAGCCTTCCATGAGCATCTTCCCTTCGGGCGAACCGACAATACGCATCATGGACTGCAACAGGTAGCCCTGATCCAGATAGGCCATATAGACATACTGTACCAGCGCAAACAACACGGACGCATAGAAAAAGGTCAGCATGGAAAAGGCATAGGCACGCAAGAAGGAGATGCCGCCGCCAAGCACCTGGTCACGGAACAGCCGCAAACGACGCGCTACAAAGAACGGTGTCGCCAATGCCAGCAGCAATGACACCATGCCATAGATGCTGTTTGACAGGCCGACAACATAACAGCCAAAGCTGATAACCCATAGCAACGCCAGCAGTGCACCGTCGATGCGGGAGAATGCCTTCAACTGTAAATATTCTTGTGGGGTCATCTGCTAAACAAGATATTATCGGCGCAAAAGTACGCATTTTTCCGCAGATAATAAGGGCTTTGACTCAAAAAATAGTTAAAATCTGAAAATTATGGATTCCGATTCGTGTATTATGAATTATTTGTTGTACCTTTGCAGCCGCAAAAAGCGAAACACGGGCGAGTCCTGTACGGCCAGCTCCCTCGGAATCCTCCAGGACGGGAACGTAGCAAAGG
>CAMHIM010000024.1 GCA_946185225.1 uncultured Prevotellaceae bacterium | reverse complement strand
TTTTGTACTCTTCCTCGGCAGGGTCATAGACAGGGTTAGAGGTGTCAAACAATCCTAATGACGGTATTCCTATTGACGGCTCATTATGCTTTTGTTGCTCAGAATAAGTCTCAGGTCTTGGCAGTTCCGCTTGGATTTGCGTGCCTGGCTATTGATTGTCCGTTGTTGCTCTTTCTCTGCATTGGAATCCAATTTAGACAAAATAGTCGCAAAAGATAAACCCTTTCTGATTTGGGATGCCTTGAAAGTATAGCCGTCTTTCTTGAAGTGCATACCCTGTAAGTCTTTCAGGTCTTTGCTGCCATTCCGTCTCATGACTAATTCCACTTCCACACCATTCGCTTTGAGGTGATTCACGAATTCTGGCCAAGACTTGCAACGCAGTAAGCCTGTACCGACGGCATGGTAGATCTCGTATAGAACGCTGCCAGATAGTTCCGTTGGTAAGTCCTCTGTCTGTGCTGAGATAGGCAGCGAAGTCCTTGATGAACTCAGGCGCTAGTTCCAACATGGATATATCTGTACGACGTAGATTAGACTGGAGGAAATCGGCCACATCCTTACGCGAACGCTCCATAGCCCAAAGCGTGCTTGCAGCCCTGTCCTTTCCAACTCACTTTTTCTGATTGGCCCCTCGACCTTGGTCGCTTGCCTTAGCAAGAACCTAACTCCTTCACCAATCCTCCCTAATTTGCATCCCTGCATTATAGCCGCCCCTTATCAAGGGGCTCTAAATCCCCGTCTTGCCTTTATTTTAGGCCGAATTGCGTTAATCTTCCAAAATCCGTTGTTTGTTACAAGCTTTTTCCGTAACTCTGGCTTTGCCGAAGTTACTGGAACTCGGCATAAAAAAAAGAATGAATTCTTTTTGTTCTGCGCTCGTTTTTTCGTAACTTTGCGGCGATTTTTCAACGAACCAAACAAAACAGAACGCAACATGCCTGAAATTTCAGTACGCGGACATGAGATGCCAGAGTCGCCAATCAGGAAACTGGCACCGCTGGCTGCTGCCGCTAAGAAAAGAGGTACAAAGGTGTATCACCTGAACATCGGACAGCCCGACCTGCCCACTCCGCAGGTGGGACTGGACGCCCTGAAAAAGATTGACCGGGAAATCCTGGAATACTCTCCCTCGCAGGGATACCTGAGCTACAGGGAGAAACTGGTCAGCTACTACGCGAAGTACAACATCAACGTGACAGCTGACGACATCATCATCACCAGTGGCGGCTCCGAGGCGGTGCTCTTTGCGTTCATGTCATGCCTGAACCCGGGCGACGAAATCATCGTGCCGGAACCGGCCTACGCCAACTATATGGCCTTCGCCATATCGGCAGGCGCCAAGATACGCACCATCGCCACTACCATTGAAGAGGGGTTCTCGCTGCCCAAGGTCGAGAAGTTCGAGGAACTCATCAACGAGCGCACGCGTGCCATCATGATTTGCAATCCGAACAACCCCACCGGCTACCTGTACACCCGGCGCGAGATGAACCAGATTCGCGACCTGGTGAAGAAGTACGACCTTTACCTCTTCTCGGACGAGGTATATCGCGAATACATCTACACAGGTTCGCCCTACATCTCGGCATGCCACCTGGAAGGTATCGAGCAGAACGTCATTCTCATTGACTCCGTCTCGAAGCGCTACTCTGAGTGCGGCATCCGCATTGGTGCCTTGATTACAAAGAACGACGAGGTAAAGAAGGCTGTCATGAAGTTCTGTCAGGCACGCCTCTCCCCTCCCCTCATCGGACAAATCGTGGCAGAGGCATCGCTGGACGCTCCGGAGGACTACTACCGCGACGTGTACGACGAGTACGTTGAGCGACGCAAGTGCCTCATCGACGGCCTCAACCGGATACCGGGCGTCTATTCGCCCATCCCCATGGGTGCCTTCTATACAGTTGCCAAGTTGCCGGTTGACGACGCCGAGAAGTTCTGCCGGTGGTGTCTGGCAGACTTCAACTACGAGGGCGAAACTGTCATGATGGCTCCTGCCGCAGGTTTCTATACCACACCGGGAGCCGGCATCAACCAAGTACGCATAGCCTACGTGCTGAAGAAGAAAGACCTGGAACGAGCACTCGTGGTGCTACAGAAGGCGCTGGAGGCTTATCCAGGACGCGTCAACGACTAACAAACCTGCAGAAAGGATTGACAGCTTGAGCCTACCGCTATTTCTTGCCAAGAGAATCTACAGTGACAAGGGCGACCGCCGGAAGGTGAGTCGTCCGGCCATTCACATCGCCACCATCGGTGTCGCCATCGGACTGGCCGTCATGATAGTCACGGTAGCTGTCGTGCTGGGGTTCAAGCACACCATCCGCGACAAGGTAGCAGGGTTTGGCAGTCACATACAGGTGAGGAGCCTCATGGCCATGAACACCGCCGAGGACTACCCCATCTGCATAGACGACACAATGATGACGAAACTGGCGGCCATCGAAGGCGTCAGGCACGTCCAGCGCTACGCTATGGCACAGGGAATCCTGAAGACGGACGACGACTTCCTCGGCGTCGTCTTCAAAGGCATCGGGCCTGAATACGACATGACGTTCCTGAAACAGAACATGGTGGAAGGTGAACTGCCGCTGTTCAGCGACAAGAAAAGCCAGAACCGCATCGTCGTCTCCAAGGCTATCGCTGACAAGTTGCATCTGAAGACGGGCCAGAAAGTCTTTGCCTACTTCATCGACGAGGATGGAGTACGCCCCAGACGATTCACCATCAGCGGCATCTACCAGACAAACCTCTCCTACTTCGACAAGTCCACCTGCCTTACCGACCTCTATACAGCAGTAAGGCTGAACGGTTTCTTTGCAGACCAGTGTTCGGGGGCCGAACTGCTCGTCAACGACTTCGACAGGCTGGAAGAGACAAGCGACAACGTTGTACAACAAGTGAACCACTCGCTGGACCGCTACCAGAACTCCGTATCATCGCAAACCATACTGGAAGCCTATCCGCAGATATTCACCTGGCTGGAACTGCTTGACGTCAATGTGTGGATTATTCTGGGACTGATGGTATGCCTGGCCAGCATTACCATGATTTCCGGACTACTCATTATTATCCTGGAACGCACCACCATGATTGGCGTACTCAAAGCGCTGGGAGCACGCAACAAGAGCATCCGCCACACTTTCCTATGGTTTGCCGCCTTCATCATCAGCCAAGGCCTGGTCTTGGGAGACATCGTCGGCATAGGACTGGTATTGCTGCAACAGTACACCGGAATAGTGACTCTTGATCCACAGACCTACTATGTCAGTAAGGCTCCTGTGGAACTAAACATCCCCATCATCCTGGCCCTGAACGCCGGAACGCTGCTCATCAGCATCTTCGTGCTTATCGCTCCAAGCCACTTCATCTCGCACATACACCCAGCCAAGTCCATGCGATATGAATAAAATGCGAATATACATCTCCTGTTTTTCACTATTTTTGATATAACGCTCATTTTTTGCACGTTTTCTTTTGAAATGTGCAGAAATAGAGTTATCTTTGCACAGAATTTCAAAAAATGTGCAATGACATCTGCTGCAAGCTTTAATTCTCTCATTCAGCAAACCATCACGCGACATTGGAATCAGGATGCCCTAACCGACTATCAAGGCATCACACTACAATTCCATGACGTAGCGAGAAAGATAGAGAAACTACATATCCTCTTTGAAAACAGTGGGGTGAAGAAGGGCGACAAGATTGCCATCTGCGGGCGCAACTCAAGCCATTGGGCCGTAACATTCCTCGCGACCCTCACTTACGGTGCCGTAGCGGTACCCATACTACATGAGTTCAACGCAGAACAAATACACAACATCGTCAACCACTCAGAAGCCAAACTGCTCTTTGTCGGCGACTTCGTAGCCAAGGAAATCGACCCGGAACAGATGCCACACCTGGAGGGCATCATCAACCTGCCAGACTTCTCGCTGATGACATCAAGGTCTGAGACGCTGGACTATGCCCGCGAGCACCTGAACATGCTCTTCGGAAGCAAGTACCCCATGGCCTTCAGGGCTGGGGACGTCAGCTACCATCAAGACGACTCCGAAGAGTTGGCACTCATCAACTACACCAGTGGTACGACAGGATTCTCAAAGGGAGTGATGCTGCCCTACCGTGCCATCTGGGGAAACACAGACTTCTGCATGCGCCGGCTGGGATCACACGTCAAGGAGGGCGACAACATGCTCAGTATCCTCCCCATGGCCCACATGTACGGCATGGCCATCGAGTTCCTCTTCGGCTTTTGCAACGGCTGTCACCTCTTCTTCCTTACGCGACTGCCGTCGCCGGCCATCATTGCACAAGCCTTCGCCGACGTCAAGCCAGCCATCATCATCAGCGTACCACTCATCATCGAGAAGATTATCCGCAAAAAGGTGTTCCCCGTCATACAGAGCAACCGCATGAAACTGCTACTGAACACGCCTGTCGTATCGAAGAAGGTAAAGCAGAAAATCTGCGAACAGGTGAAGGCAGCCTTTGGCAATCAGGCCTACGAGGTCATCGTAGGAGGTGCACCGCTCTCCAAGGAAGTGGAACAATTCCTTCTATCCATCGACTTCCCCATCACCGTGGGATACGGCACCACCGAGTGCGCCCCACTCATCTCCTATTGTGACCACAAGGACTTCATCAGTTCCTCTTGCGGTACTCCGGTCGACGGCATGGAGGTGAGAATTCTCAGCGAAGACTCTCAGAACATCCCAGGAGAGATTGTCACCAAGGGACTACACATGCTGCTGGGTTACTATAAGAACGAAGAGGCCACCCGGACCGCCATCGACAAGGAAGGCTGGTACCACACCGGAGATCTGGCAACCATGTCAGAAGACGGGCACATCTTCATACGCGGACGCATCAAGAACATGCTACTGGGCCCCAACGGGCAGAACATCTACCCGGAGGAAATCGAAGACAAGCTGAACTCCATGGCCATGGTCAGCGAGAGCATCGTCGTACAACGGGACGGGAAACTCGTCGCCTTAGTCTATCCCGACAACGACGATGTCGTCAACTTCTCACGCGAAGACCTGGAGGCCGTCATGGAACAGAACCGACAGGAACTGAACGGCATTTTGCCCGCATACAGCCGCCTGGCCGCCATTGAACTACACGACGAAGAGTTCCAAAAGACACCGAAGAAGAGTATCAAACGCTACCTATATCAGAACATCTAATTATTATGGAAAAGATACCAAGTTTTAACCAGCTGATAGAGAACAGCATTATCAACAACTGGGATCGTGATGCCCTTACCGACTATAAGGGAGCTACGCTGCAGTACCACGACGTGGCACGCAAAATCGAGAAACTCCACATCATGTTTGAGAACTCAGGCATACAGAAGGGTGACAAGATAGCCCTCTGCGGGCGCAACTCAAGCCAATGGGCCGTGGCTTTCCTTGCCACCCTGACTTACGGGGCCATCGCCGTACCCATACTGCATGAGTTCAATGCAGAACAGATACACAACATCGTCAACCACTCGGAAGCCCGGCTCCTCTTCGTCGGCGACCATGTCGCAACCATCATCGACCCGCAGCAGATGCCGTCGCTGGAAGGTATTATCAACAATCCGGACTACTCGCTTATGATTAGCAGGACGGACAAGCTCACCTATGCTCGGGAGCACCTGAACGAGCTGTACGGAAAGAAATTCCCGAAATATTTTAGAAAGGAACACGTACATTATTATAAAGAGCAGGAACCCAACGAACTGGCCATGATTAACTATACCAGTGGCACAACGGGATTCTCGAAGGGCGTCATGATACCCTACCGCGCACTATGGTCGAACTATGACTTCGCCACACAAGTGCTGGGCAAGACCATCAAGACGGGCGACCGCATCATCTCCATGCTCCCCATGGCCCACATGTACGGCATGGCCTTCGAGTTCATCTTCGAGTTCCTACACGGATGCCATGTATGGTACCTCAACCGCGTTCCCTCGCCTGCCATCATCGCCCAGGCGCTGGCCGAGATCAAGCCCGTCATCGTCATTGCCGTGCCCCTCATCATCGAGAAGATTATCCGCAAGAAAGTGTTCCCCAAGATTCAGAACAACCGCATGAGACTGCTGCTGCAGATGCCCGTCATATCCAAGAAGGTAAGAATGATGATTTGTCAGGAGGTACTCAAGGCCTTCGGAGGACAACTGTACGAGGTCATCATCGGAGGCGCTGCACTCAATCAGGAGGTGGAGCAGTTCCTCAAGCGCATCGACTTCCCGTACACCGTCGGCTACGGAGCAACAGAGTGCGCCCCCATCATTTGCTATTCTGACTGGCACAACTTCGCACCAGGCTCCTGTGGAAGGGCTGTCGTACACATGGAGGTTAAAATCGACTCTCCCGACCCTGCCAACGTACCGGGAGAAATACTGGCCCGCGGACTGAACGTCATGCTGGGATACTACAAGAACCCAGAAGCCACCGCAGAGACCATCGACAAGGATGGTTGGTACCACACCGGAGACCTCGGAACCATGGACAGCAACGGCAACGTCTTCATCAACGGACGTTCCAAGAACATGCTGCTGGGCCCCAACGGACAGAACATCTACCCAGAGGAAATCGAGGACAAGCTGAATTCCATGACCATGGTTGTCGAGAGCATCGTTGTGCAGCGTGACACCAAGCTCGTCGCGCTGGTATACCCCGACTATGAGGAAGCCAAGAATATGAACTTCAACACGGAAGACCTAAAGAACATCATGGAGCAGAACCGGAACGGACTCAATGAGATGATACCAGCATACGAGAAGATTTCCGAGATTGAAATTTACGAGGAAGAATTCGCAAAAACGCCCAAACGAAGCATCAAACGCTACCTTTATAAATAATTTTTTGAAAAAACACGCTGCAAAATTTCGTTATCTCGCTGAAAAACAGTATCTTTGCACCCCGAAACAAAAAGAACAACAAAAAATAGTAACAACAACCATGACTAAAGCAGAAATCATCAGCAAGATTTCCGATGAGACAGGCATCCCCAAGAAAGACGTCTCAGCTACGGTAGAGGCATTTATGGAGGAAATCAGAGTTAGCCTGGCCAACAACAAGGAGAATGTATTCCTGCGTGGATTTGGCAGTTTCATTGTGAAGCACCGTGCACAGAAGACGGCACGCAACATCTCCAAGAACACCACTCTGGTTATTGAGGCACACGACTTCCCCGCATTCAAGCCCGCCAAGAGTTTCATTGCAAAGATGAAGTAAGACAAAACAAAATTATAACATCAATTATTTACAGTTATGCCAAACGGAAAGAAGAAGAAGGGCCACAAAATGGCTACCCACAAGCGTAAGAAGAGACTGAGAAAGAATCGTCATAAGAGCAAGTAAGCTCCGACGTACAGTCAAAAGAAATGAAAGGAGTGTGCCATGAATCCCCATGGAGGATTCGGTACACCCTTTTTTATGACATTACACAACATCCCCAAAGAAACAGTAACAGGAACCATGACAAGCGAAGTAATCATTGATGTCCAACCCAAGGAGATTTCCATCGCGCTGCTCGAGGACAAGAATCTTGTTGAGTACCAGAGCGAACCGCGAGCCATCTCGTATGCCGTTGGTAACATCTACGTGGCAAAGGTCAAGAAACTGATGCCAGGACTCAACGCGTGCTTTGTCGACGTCGGACACGAACGGGAGGGATTCCTGCACTATCTGGACTTGGGAACTCAATTCAGCTCATACGAAAAATACCTCAAGCAGGTAATGAGCGACAGAAAGACACTTTATCCCATACAAAAGGCCACACACCTACCCGACCTTCCCAAGGACGGATCTGTACAGAACACGCTCAAGGTAGGACAAGAAGTTCTGGTACAGGTGGTCAAGGAGCCTATCTCCACCAAGGGGCCACGCCTGACGTGCGATCTGAGCTTTGCTGGACGCTATCTGGTGCTTATCCCCTTCAACGATAAGGTGTCTGTTTCTTCTAAAATAAAGAAAGGCGAGGAACGCACCCGACTGAAACAACTTATCCAGAGCATCAAACCCAAGAACTTCGGCGTCATCGTAAGGACGGTGGCAGAAGGAAAGCGTGCTGCTGAACTGGACTCGGAACTGAAGATCCTGTACAAACGATGGGAAGATGCCATCATCAAAGTCCAGAAGACCACCGAGCGTCCATTGATGGTCTATGAGGAGGAAAGCCGAACCGTAGCCTTGCTGCGCGACCTGTTCAACCCGACCTACGACGGCATCTATGTCAACGACGCTACCGTATTCCAGCAAATACGCGACTACGTGGGACTGATAGCTCCCGAGAAGGTCGCCATCGTCAAGCAATACACAGGGACGGTGCCTATCTTCGACAACTTCAACGTCACCAAGCAGATAAAGTCGGGGTTCGGGAAGACCGTAAACTTCAAACGCGGTGCATACCTCATCATCGAACACACCGAGGCCATGCACGTTGTCGACGTGAACAGCGGAACGCGCGTAAAGAAAGACAACGACCAGGAAGCGAACGCGCTGGAGACCAACCTCGGTGCTGCCGATGAGTTGGCAAGGCAGTTGCGACTTCGCGACATGGGCGGCATCATCATTGTCGACTTCATCGACATGAACAAAGCTGAAGACCGCCAACTGCTCTACGAACGCATGTGCAAGAACATGCAGACCGACCGCGCACGCCACAATATCCTGCCGCTGTCGAAGTTCGGACTGATGCAGATTACGCGTCAGCGCATCCGCCCTGCCATGGACGTACAAGTAGAAGAGACCTGTCCCACCTGCTTCGGAAAAGGAAAGATTAAGTCAAGCATCCTTTTCACAGACCAGTTAGAGAGCAAGATTGACACCCTTGTCAATAAGATAGGCATCACCAGGTTCTATCTCCACGTCCATCCCTATGTCGCTGCTTACATTAACCAGGGGCTCATCTCGCTGAAGCGCCGCTGGCAGATGAAGTACGGCATGGGCGTCCGCATCATTCCCTCACAGAAACTGGCATTCCTGCAATACGAGTTCTACGACCAGAAACGCCAGTTTATTGACATGCAGGAGGAGATTGAGTCAAAGTAAGAAGCATACGACACTGAAAGCAAAGGGAGTCCGTCAAGGCTCCCTTTGCTTTTTCCCTATCCCCTTAGTGTCCGCATGGCATTCAGTACCGCCAGTACGGTAACACCGACATCAGCAAAGACGGCCATCCACATCGTAGCCATGCCAAGGGCGGCCAGCAGAAGCACAGCCGCCTTGATACCAATGGCGAATGCGACGTTCTGGCGTGCTATGGCAATGGTGCGTCGCGCAATAGCAATAGCCAGCGGTAGCTTCGACGGCCGGTCGTCCATCAGCACCACGTCGGCCGCCTCAATAGCGGCATCGCTTCCCAGACCACCCATGGCAATGCCCACATCGGCACAGGCCAGCACCGGTGCGTCGTTGATTCCGTCACCTACAAAGGCCACCTTGGCGGCATTCCCGGCAGCATCGTCAAGATACCCGTTCAGCCGTTCCACCTTGTCACCAGGCAGCAGTTCTGCGTGGTACTCCGTCAGTCCCAGCTGTCGGGCCACATCATCAGCCACCTCTTGGCGGTCGCCCGTCAACATTACGACACGCGACACTCCCAAGCGCTGCAGCTGCCTGACGGCTGCAGCACTGTCCTCCTTCACCTGGTCGTTGATGACGATATGACCTGCATAGACGCCGTCAATGGCCACATGGACAATCGTTCCTGCAACTGTGTGGCTGTCTTGCCCACAACGGTAGCAGTCATGCCATTGAACCCCCATCGTCTCCATCAGTTTAGTATTGCCTACGCAAACCATCCACTCACCTACCCTGGCCAGGATGCCCTGACCTGCCACCTCCCTGACATCGCTGACCACACAGCCGTCTGTAGTCTCCTCAGGGAAGGCATTGCGCAGAGCGGTTCCAATCGGGTGAGTCGAGAAGTGTTCTACATGGGCGGCCAAATGCAGCAGGTGGCGTTCGTCACACGTCTCCGGATGAACCGCCGTCACGGCAAACTCGCCTTGCGTCAGCGTTCCAGTCTTATCGAAAACCACCGTTTCCACCTTTGCCAGCACATCCATATAGTTGGCTCCCTTGACGAGGATGCCACGGCGAGACGCTCCGCCGATGCCGCCGAAGAAAGTCAGCGGCACACTAACGACCAGCGCACAGGGACAAGAAACGACAAGGAACATCAGCGACCGGTAAAGCCACGTAGCGAACGGTCCTCCCAGCAAGGAGGGGATGACGGCGAGGACGACGGCAGCAACGACCACGACAGGCGTATAAACGCGGGCAAAGCGGGAGATGAACGCCTCGCTGCGAGACTTGTGCTCACCGGCACTTTCCACCAAACGGATAATTTTCGACACCGTACTCTCACCGAACGACTTCGTTACCTGTACACGGATAACGCCTGACAGATTCACGCAGCCCGACACCACCTCGTCACCCTCGGCGACAGAGCGGGGCATCGACTCACCCGTCAGCGCCACAGTGTTCAGCGTCGTCGTCCCTTCCATGACGATACCGTCCAGTGGCACCTTCTCGCCAGGACGCACGATGACGACACTCCCCACCGGCACCTCCTCAGGAGGCACGTCAGAAAGTAAGTCTCCCTTGCCGTCGGAAACGGTCAAGTGTGCCACATCTGGTCGGATGTTCATCAAGTGGGTAATGCTCTCTCGACTCTTACCCTCGGCATAGCTCTCAAACAGTTCTCCCACCTGGAAGAAAAGCATGACAAAGACGGCCTCGGGGAATTCCGGCTCCGCACCGGGCAGGAAGCCGATGCACAGGGCCCCCAGCGTTGCCACCGTCATCAGGAAATGCTCGTTGAAAACTTCTCCGCTGACAATGCCTTCGACGGCCTCCTTCAGCGTGTCATGGCCTACCAGCAGATAAGGCACCAGATAGACGAGCAACAGTTGCCACGTCGAAAGCTTCAGGTTTTTCTCGACAAGCACTGCCCCTGCCAGTAGTACTGCCGTGACAAGGATGAGCGCCAGACGCCCTTTGGCACCTCCATGGCCATGGTGCTCATGGTGATGCTCATGACGACAATGGCAGTCGTGGTGCTCTCCGTGATGATGTTCGTGTTCCATTTTTCTTTTCTTTTTGTTTTTCCGCTGCAAAGGTAAGGCGTTTCTTTCGCAACCTGGTTGCAAATAATCCTCGTCAAAAACGTTTACATTACTTTTTTTTCGTACCTTTGTCCCCATCACATATCATTATGACGACATGGAAATCACAAAACTGCTCTTCTGGCTCTGTCTGCTTCTGGTCGGCTACACCTATTTGGGCTATGGTCTGCTCCTCTGGCTTGTCATCAAGGTAAAACGTCTGCTGGGCTTCCGCACCGAGGAGCCTGTTCTTCCTGCCGACGACCAGCTGCCCGACGTGACACTCATGATCTGTGCCTACAACGAACAGGACATCATTCGCGAGAAGATGGAGAACATCCGTGAGCTGGACTACCCTCGGGAGAAACTCTGCGTCATGTGGGTAACCGACGGCAGTTCCGACCATTCCGTTGAAATGCTCCGGGAGTACCATGACGTCACACTCGTCCACTCCCCCGAACGCAAGGGGAAGGCAGCGGCCATGCAGCACGGTCTGCAAGAAAACCACTCACCCATCGTCGTGTTTACCGATGCCAACACCATGCTCAATGCCGGAGCCATCCGCGAGATAGTACGTCAGATGATGAAGCCCGACGTCAGCTGCGTCAGCGGCGAGAAGCGCGTGGCCGCCCGTCAGGAAGGCCAGATAGCTGCTCAAGGCGAGGGTCTCTATTGGAAATACGAAAGTACGCTCAAGCGCTGGGACGCAGAGTTGTATTCGGCTATGGGAGCAGCCGGCGAACTCTTTGCCGTCCGCATGGAACACTACCGTGAGGCACCGTCGAACGCACTGCTCGATGACTTCATGATGTCCATGCTTATTGTGGCCGATGGTCACCGCATTGCCTACACCAGCGAGGCCTACGCCATGGAGTATGGCTCTGCCGACATGCACGAAGAGTCGAAGCGCAAGCGTCGTATTGCCGCGGGCGGGCTACAGAGCTGCTGGTGGCTGCGTCGTCTGATGAACCCGCTGCGCTACCCGCTGGTAAGCTTCCAGTTCGTCAGCCATCGCGTGCTGAGGTGGACCGTCACGCCTTTTGCCCTGATGGCCCTCATCCCGCTGAACATCGTTCTGGTATTCATGAAGGCGGGCACCGTATACGACATCATCTGGATACTACAGTTGCTTTTCTACCTGAGCGCGTTTGGCGGCTACTGGCTGGCCAGCCGCGGACGCAAGAACAAACTGCTCTATGTCCCCTACTACTTCCTCTTCATGAACCTCAACGTGTTCCGGGGAATCACATACCTGCGCACGCACAAGCACAGCGGCACGTGGGAGAAAGCAAAGCGGGGATAAAAAAAATAAGAGCACGGCTACAGTTCGCCGTGCTCTCTCATTGCCTTTTCCCTCGCTGCCTTCATGGCTGGGTCCTTTTTAGCTTCTTGCCAAAACCTTTTAGACGTCCAGTATCCCTTATACTTTTCCGCAAGGCGCAGCCCCTCATTATCTATTCCGTCGTGCTGCAGCAGTTTCAATTTTATCTTTTTCTTATCTCCCCTACTAATCGTAATAGACTCCATCACGGTAGAATAGCCCGAAGCACGGGCTACAACATCAAAATTCGTCTTTAACAAACCACTGAAAATCCATGTGTTTCCTTTGGTCTTCACCTCCACAAGGTCATTGATTTCTTTATAATTATAAATAGTAATAGTATCACGCAAATGATAGAATACTCCGTTCATGAAACTATTGTCGTTCTTTGATACGACAAAGACCTCCACGTCCTTTGGAAGCACAGAGTCTGCACACTCCACCCCAACGATTATGTCTGACAGAGTGATACCCATTGAGCCAAGAGTCATATTCTGAGCATTACAATCATAGATGCTTCCCATGAAGCATAAACATGCTATAAGTATTTTATTCATATATCAAGCCTCCTCTTTACGGTATAAAAGGTTTATGCATACAAAGATATTACTATTTATAAGAACAAAGTCGAGATTAACAATAATTAACTAACGAAAACAGGAAGAATAGCGAGGGTTTTGTACATTTGTAATATGAAAGCAGACAGACAGAAATTTCAGCATTGTCTCTGGACACTTATCCTTACATGTCTCTGCAGCATCAGTGCCAAAGCACAAAATCATTTGCTGCAAAGGAATGACCATCTTAACGATAGCCTCGTCGTGCGCGTAGAAGGCCCCAAAGGCATTAAACTGAAGAACGTCTGGGTCTTTCTCAGTTACCTCAATGACACCATTCTTCCTAACCGCCAGCACAATGGCTCCTACATCTTCAGAAATGTTGTTGGAGACGTCATCATACACGCCGGTGCCGACGGGTTTGAGTCCGTGGCCGATACGGCCAATGCCACCAACAGAATAAAAGTGATGCGGCTGAAAGACCGCATGCTGCAACTGAAGGCTATTGTCGTGAAGGGCAAGACGCCCGCCATGGTCTACAAAGGTGACACCATCGTACTGAACCCCACTGCCGTTAACGTCAATGAGGGAGACGCCGTCAGGGAACTGCTGGAGCAGATGCCCGGCGTCGATATCAACCAGAACTCGGTCAAGGTACAAGGAAAGAGCATTGAGCGCACCTACGTGGACGGAAAGAAAATCTTCGGCAACAATCCGATGGAGGCCATTGACCACGTAGCCGCCAACGACGTAATCAACATCAAAGCCTACGAGGAGAACAACCACGACGAGCAGCGCAAAGGGGCGAAGAAGCGTAGGCGCTGGGTGTTAGACATCATCACGAAGAGCAAGATGATCAACTCCACCGACGCACAGTTTCTTGCCGGACTGGGAGCCACGATGGGCCGAGTACAGGGCGAGAACCACCGCATGAGACACGCGTTGGGCGGCGTGCTGAACTTCTACTCCGAAAAATTGCTGCTGAACGTCGACCTGGCCCACAACAACATCAACGTTCCCAGCAACACGTCGCGCATCCTGCTACAGTCAGCTCGCAACTATCCCAACTACAGCGAGAACAGTTGTGCCGGTCTGCACATCCTCAGTTCACCGAAGGTGGACAAGAGCGGCTTCGACATGATAGAATTCACCTACCGCTACGGCACCAAGAAAGGAGAACGGACGACGACAATTCGCCGCGACTACTCCCCAACCGATGCTTACCAGTGGCGGACATACCAAAGCCGGCAGACCGCCAACACAGATGACAAGAGCCACCTGCTGGACCTGCAGACAGGCTACACACACGCTGGGGGCGGAAGACTCTTCGTACACCTGACAGGCAACTTCGGCAAGTCCAAGATCAGCGACGCCAACGACATGGCCGACCTAACCGACCTAAGCACCAGCCGGTCGGACCTCCTCAGCCGCTCACGCAAGACGTCCAACTCCTACGGAGGCAATGCAATCTATGAAATCCGCCTTGGGAAGTGGGGCCTCGAGGCCAGGTCCGACTATCACCACAACGACCAGAACGACGACCACGAACGAGTGACGACAATTGAGACGACAGCCACTCAGGTCAGCCAGCTGACAATGCCCGCCAGCCAGAAGGGCAACAACTTCTCCTTTGGTGGTAGTGTAAAAAGAAACCTCACCCTGCCCATGCTGTGGAACGCTGAGTTGATATTGGGCTATGACTATAAGAACTTCCACGACAACGTCAGCCGCCAGGCCTGGGACCTGACTACTGGTGAAGTGGACGAGGTGAACACCTACAGTTACCGCGCGAAGCGACAGGAGCACCTGCCTAAACTGTCCATCTACGGCATGCGCGGAAAAGGAATGATGTTGGCCATGGCCAATATGTCCGTCGGCCTCAACAGCACGTCGCTGACTGACTTGCGCCAGCTGACGGCAACCCGCTCTACCTACCACTTCGACAACGTCGTCGCCAATGCCAACATAAAGGTACAATTCAGGAAACTACGCATGGAGACGATATTCGACTACAAGTTGCAGAGCCAGCTGCCCGACGTGATGCAGTTACGCAGCGAAATAACCAACAACAACCCGCTCTTCGTGCAGACAGGCAACCCGGCACTGCGTCCTGAGCAGAAGCATACGCTGGAGCTGACCCACTCGATACACTTCGGCCGCTACGGTCACGCTGTTTCGCTCATGGTCAACGCCAACTTCAACCGCAACAGGATTGTCAACCGCACCTGGTACTACAGCGAGACAACCTACCTACGGCAGTGGGACTACACCATACCGCAGAACGGTTCGCTCTGCTCCTACGACAACATCAACGGCGACAAGAACTGCATGGCGGAGATTACGTTCTACAACCCCTTGAGGAAAATCGGGGGCGACCTGACGCTGTACGCCAACTCCCTATGGCGTTACTCTCCGTTCTACTTCAACGGCACACGTGACGTCAGCCACAGCAGCAATGTGAAGGCAGGCTTCATCTACAAGCAGAATATCAGACCGCACGTCTTCATCAATCTGAACGTCTCTACCAGCCGCCAGAACATCAGGACCGACGCTGCGCAAACAAGCAACAAGATTCTGCTGCACCAGAGCAGTCTGCACGCTCGATTTACACAAGTGATGAAGTACTTCTTTGCCGACATCAACCACAAGCTGCAGTACCAGAATTTCCGTTCACAGAAGCGACACGAGCTGGAGAACTTGCTGAATATGTACATAGGGGCCAAGGTGTTTAAGAACCGCGGCGAGATAAGCCTCACCATTTACGATATCTTCAATTCGTACAGGGCCCTCCGGCTCGTGACAACAGAGAACTACAGCCAGCAGACCCAGACCATCAACAATGGACGTTTCTTTACCGTCAACTTCCTCTGGACTTTCCGCAAGGTGAAGTCGCCAAGACTCATGATAGGCCAAGGCACCATCTGGTAACCAGACTCGCCATTGCGGTTCGTCACCAGGCGACGCCACGACCCGTGTCTCTGCGTGAGGTCTTCAAGTTGCGGTAGTTCCATACGAAGTTCAGGACGACATAGCGTCCGAAGTTCTGCGTCTCCGTCCACTGCGTATAGTGGCTGAACATGCTCGTTCTCTTGTCGTGATAGTTGTTCAGCACGTCGAACGCCAGCACACTAATCTCGGCCTTCCCCTTCAGCAGCTTTACGCCGGCGTGAATATTGAAGACGTTGTCGCGCTCGAAGTCGTGAAGCGAGCGATTCTCCTGCCACTGGAACTTGTACAGCAGGTTGAGGAATCCATGTTTGAAGATGTTCGTCCGCGCCACCTCCAGCTGACTGCCTAACAGGACTGTGCGGCTGTTAAGCTGGTCGGACGTTGAACTGGCCGTGCTATTGCTGAAGTACTCGGAGAAGGTCAGCCGTGTGTTGGACAACTTGGAGGTCGACAGAGCTATTCTGACTCCGAGAGTATTCTGGTCGGTCAGTTCGCGCTTGGAGTTGTAGAGCGACGGCACGCGGTTGTAGGTATTGTTTCCGCTCAGACTGAGCATGCCCTTCAGAGCAGCGACGGGATACTGGAGCATCACATTTGCCGTCGACGCCCATGCCCCACTGAGGTTCTCGAACGTACTGAGCACACTGCCCTTCGCGGCCGTATAACCATACGTGGGCAGCAGTGTCTCCTCGCCGAAATAGCGTATGGCATTGCCTATATAGCCTTGAATGGAAGCCAGCTGGCCTTTGAAAACAAGCACGCCGCCAGTCATGCCTAAGCGCAGGTTGTAACTCAGTTCCACCTCATACCTGTGAGCTGCCTTCAACGACGGGTTACCCGTCACGACGCTGTACAGCTGACCGTTGTCCACCGTCTGCCGCAGCTGGGCAATGTTGGGTATTTCCATACTGCGCGACAGGCCCATTGTAATCTCCCCAAACTTTTTCGTCCTGGCACTGGCATGCAGCTTCGCATAGACGGAGGAGAAGCTGTAGCCCGCTTTCCCGACGCCTTCATGCGTGTCATTGATGTGTTTGTTTTCCCACTTAGTATCTATCCCGATTTTATAAATTTGCCCGAAATCACAAGCAACGCTGACGGCGGGTGTGTTGGTGGTCACGCGTTGGCTGAAGCCATAGGTATTCAGCTGGTCTATTTCGCCAGTCAGCACGTCCTTGGCCACCTGCTGTATCTTCTCGTTGCGTGTTTCCCAGGTGTAGTCGGCCGTCAGTCTGAGGTCCCTTCCTCCCTCTCGGTAATAATAGTTCCAGACGGGCTGTGCCTTCCACACCGTGTTGTGCTGGCTGCCGGGAATCTGCAGACGGTCGATCGTATTCAGACTCTCGTCGTCGTACAACAGCTCGTTGTTCCTATACGACTTCACATCGTTGTTGCCACGCTGGAATCTCACGTCGGTCGACAAGTCCCACGACTTGCCCTTTAGTCCGTAATTGAGGTCTACGCCCGTCTCGTTGGCCGTGCTCCGCCTGCCACTGACCATGTCTGACACGAAGGATACCAGACTACTGCGGTCGTCGGTCAGGCTGCTATTGTTTGCGTGGTTGCCTTGGAACTGCTGCCTAACGCTGGCCTTCAGCGTGCCAAGACGTTCGCTCTCTATGGTAATACCCGTTCCTATCTGGTGCTTTAGGTCGAGCGAAGTGCCAAGTGAGCGAATAACACTCTCGCGCCAGTCGTAGTCGGAAGTGGAAAAGTAGCTTCGCCGCGTGTCTCGCTCCGACTCTGTCCGTTTTCGGGTAAACTGGTAGTTCACTTCCCAATGAGTAAGTCCGTTGCTACGTTTCCGCCAGTCGCGCTTCACGTCGAAGCCGGCAACCGTCCCCTCGACGTAGGAGGGGTAGACGTGGTTCAGGCGAAAGAAGAGGCGGTTGTTGTTTGTGGCAAGGTCGAGGTTGTTGTGCATGAGGTTGACCGTGACAAGCAGACTGTCCGAGAAGAAATTGAACAGTCCGCCCAAAGCCCCTCGCAGCCGGTGGCGGGAAACGCCCCCGTCGCCCAGCGACGCGCCCGCCGACGCTATCATCTGAGCATCCACGGAGTTTATCATCTTGCTCTTCGTGACAATGTTGAGCACCCAACTTTTCTGGGCACCGTCGTCCAGTCGGCGTCCCTTTTTCACCTTGCGTGTCTCCTCGTAGGCCTGTATCTTCACTACGTCAGTAGCACCTACATGGTCAAGGGCCATGGTGGGATTGTCACCAAAGAGCGACCGTCCGTCGACGTACGTCCGTTCTATCTCGTTTCCATGGACGGTGATGCTCTGGGCCTTGACGTCTACACCTGGCATCTGCTCCAATATCTGGCGGGCCTGGTCGCCCTCAGTCACGTGTACGCCCGCAGGGTTAAACTGAATGGTGTCACCCTTGTAGCTCACCATCGGTATTTTTCCCTTCACCACCAGTTCCGACAGCGACAGCAGTCGGTTCTTCAGCGTCATGGTCTTCAAGTTCTGAACTCCCACCTCTATATGTACAGTGTCAACAACCTGCTCGAAGTTGTCAGCCCGCGCTGAGATATAGTAATTTCCGGGGAAAAGCTCCTTGAAAGTAAATTTGCCGTTCACGATGGTGTCGGCATAGAGCGAATCAATGTGAAAATACTTGATGAATACCGTAGGGTTCTTGATGACCACTCCCTTTGGCCCATTTACCGTAACGGTCAGTCGACCTCTGTCAGGGGCCACCGAGCCCTTACTATCCTTTTGTGCATAGCCAACAGAGGCTATGCACAAAAGGATAGTAAGAGATTTTGTAAATAGTTTTGTCATTTTTTTACAGCTATATCAATCTTCTGGTCTCAAAAGATATGGCGTTGTATACGAGAAAGGCCTATTCTCTATCAAACTTGATGGTTCAATATCGGTATTCTCCTCCAAGACAACCAAAACATAACTTTGTATTTGAACATATTCAGTAATGTAACCAATACAAGAAACTTTTAGATATTGGTAATTGTACGGAATCCATAACACTACATTACCATTCATGTCTGTTTCCGCGCCAATATCACTTCCAACAATCTCCACTTTTGCACCAATTAATGGCTCACCTATTACGTCCATAACATGAATCGTTACTTGACGAGTGCTTGTTTGTGCGAAAGAAGCAACCGCAACAAAAGCGAATAGCATAGTAAAAATGATTTTTTTCATAATTGTAATGTTATTATGTTAATAATAAAAGGTGCTATCATTTACGAAGGTATACATTTATTAAACATAATCCAAATAATTAAACATTTTTTAACAATGCCGTCTATCGCCTTGAAAAGGAATACAACCTTTTAAAAGGAAAATACCGTTTTTCCGATTGAAAGATATAGACTTTCGAGGGTGTAGATATGAAAAAAGTTAAAAAAAAGAACAATTTCTTTCGTATTAGCCAAACTTTTCATAACTTTGCACTTTCATTATAAGCTACAACTGGGGCACAATGATGACTCAAGACGAAAGAGAAATACTGTTGCAGAAATTTGCTGAAGCAAACCGCAGCCTCATGGCGGTACGTCAGCAGTTGGAAGCAGCTAATAAGAAGCTCAAGGAGTACGAGGAGAAAACGGCCAAGGCTGAGAAAGCCAGTAAGATGAAGTCGCTGTTCCTCGCCAACATGAGTCATGAGATTCGCACCCCGCTGAATGCCATTGAGGGTTTCTCGCGCGTAATGGCTGAGACCGACTCCCAGGAAGAGCGCATGGACTACATGGAAATCATTGAGAGCAACAACACGCGGCTGTTGAGTCTCATCAATGAAATACTTGACCTGTCAAGAGTGGAGTCGGGCGAGATTGTGCTGAAGAATGCCCCGACAGACCTCAACAAGCTGATGCTGAGCATCAGGAACCTGTTCAAGTTCCGTTGTCCCGACAGTGTGTCGCTGCGTTACGAGGTGCCCTCCATGCCTGCCACTATGAAGACGGACGAGAACCGCATTACGCAGGTTTTCTCCAATCTGATAAGCAATGCCCTAAAACATACATCCAAGGGTTCCATCACCTATGGCTATCGCCTCACCGACGAAGGACAGCACATAGAGTTCTTTGTAAAGGACACCGGTTCGGGCATTGCACCGGAATTTATCGGCCACATCTTTGAGACATATGCCTCGCGCGATGCCGAGCAGCAGAAGGGCTACGGTCTGGGACTGGCCCTGTGCCGCATTATCGTCGAGCGCATGGGAGGCCATATTTCGGTACAGTCCACCCTCGGTACCGGTTCTACGTTCACATTCTCCATGCCTTTCCATGGCACCATCGGAGGCATGTCCACGAGCAACCGGACAACGACGAGTGTCAGGACGCTACATGTCAGCAACACAGATGAGAACAACATGAAGACGGTACTTGTCGCCGAAGACGAGGAGTCCAACTACGAGCTGGTGCGCATCGTGCTGCAGAAGCGCTACAGACTGCTTCGCGCACACAATGGCATAGAGGCTGTCACGCTGAACGAAGACGAGAAGCCGGACCTCATCCTCATGGACATCCGCATGCCGGGCATGAACGGCCTGGATGCCACGCGCATCATCAAGGAGGTAAGCCACGACACGCCCGTCATCGCGCTTAGTGCCTATGCCTTCGACGAGAATATCAAGGAGGCCATGGCAGCAGGGTGTGACGAGTTCATGGCCAAGCCCTTCCGGGTAGAGGACTTGATAGAAGTCGTCCAGAAACACATTGACAAAAAGCAATAACAAGAATCCATGGGAAAGCTCGCCGTATTCAAGTATTTTTCATTCCTTTTCCTCATTGTCACCTTCCTGGTGATGTTCTTCACCTTTGCGGCACTCTTCGGGGGCCACACCAGCCCTGTGGGCAATACGGCCCTGGCCATGCTGGTCTATATCCTGCCCATCCTGATTATTGCCAACATCGTCATCCTGGCCTACTGGCTGCTGCGCCGCCGCTGGCATTGGGCCGCCTTCCCGTTCATCACGATACTCTGCTGCATACCCTACATCGGGACCATCCACCAGCTTCGTGTCCAGCCATCCGACACCAAGGCCGGTCTGAAGATTGCAACCTACAACGTAGCTCTGTTCGGACGGGAGACATCGGGATTCAAGGCTGAAGACATCCTTACGCAGATGAAGAAGCAGAAGGTGGATGTTCTGTGTTTCCAGGAATACTTGAACATCAGCGGAGACAAGAAGAACTCCGACAGCTATCAGGACTTCTTCCCGTATATGGCCACCGGGCGCAACGACATGGTTATCTACAGCCGCTACCCCATTAAGCAGAGTAAGACCATCGAGTTCGAGCAAACCAACAACAGTGCCATGTGGGCCGACATTGACGTCAACGGACAGGACATCCGGGTATTCAATGTCCACCTGCAGACGACCGGCATCAACTCCACGCTGAGACATGCAGGAAAAATGGCGCTTCAGGGCATAGACATCGAGAACAACATCTTCATCAAGCTCATCTACGGCAACTATACCCGAGGCATGCTGGTGCGTGCACGGCAGGCCGAGAAGGTGGCAGCAGAGCAGAAGGCTTCCAAGAATCCCGTCGTCGTCTGCGGTGATTTCAACGATGTCCCGTACTCCTATGTGTACAACACTATGCTGGGCGACCTGACGGATGGTTTCAAGGAGTGCGGAAGCGGCTACATGTTCACCTACCGCGGCAACAAGAAGGTGCGCATCGACTATATCTTCCATGACAAGTCGCTCAAGGGCATCAGCTACTACATGCAGGACCTCAGCTACTCCGACCACTACCCGGTGTTCATGAAGCTGGAAATCTGACGACCGGCTACCCCCACACAAGGAAGGGCGGCGCTTCCAATGGGAAGCACCGCCCTTCTCTTTTTACGCGAACAGCGTGTCCTGTTACTTGAGTTTATAGACCACGGCTCCGTAGGCAGGGACCGTCACCCGTGTCGGCTCGGCAGCCGACAGCGTCAGGCTTTCCGTCACACCGCCCAGCAACTCCGTTGCCGCATAGGTTCTCTGCTTCAGTCCGAGGAAATCGAAGGCGTGCTGCGGAATGTGTACGTCCACCTCAGCAGGCGTTCCGTCGAAGTTGGCGACGACCAGCAGCTGGCTGCCCCTCGACTTTCTGAGGAACATATACTGCCGTGGACAGTTCCCGTTCACATACATCAGGTCGTATGTCAGTCCATCGCTGACAGCCTTCTCCGTGCGTGCTGTGTTCAGCACCCGCTCGTAGATGGCGCAGAGCCGCATCTCCTCCTCCGTCAGCTGTTTGGCGGCTGCACGGCAAAGCGTGTCCACTGCCCAGTAGTCGAAGATGGTGGTGCGTCCGTCGCGGCCGCTGAAGCCCTCCTTGTCCATGCCCCGCTCACCATATTCCTGTCCTGCATAGAGCATAAAGGGATTCTGCTGCATGAGGGCACTTACGACAAGGGCGGGGACAGCCTTCTCACCGCTTCCGGCAAAGAAGTCGCTGGCAATGCGCTGCTCGTCATGATTCTCCAGGAAGTATAGCATGTGCTGGCGGATGTCGTCCGTCTGCTGCCATGCCCACGTGATGGCATCGGTGTTGCGGCGTCCGCACGTCACGTCGCGTAGCACGTCGTACATACCCACCTTGTCATAAAGGTAGTCGAAGCCGCTGGCAATGTAGTTACGGTACTCCTGAGGGTTGTATACCTCTCCGATGAACACTAGCTCGGGATACTGGCTCTTGACGATGCGTGTGGCATAGTCCCAGAAGGCGGCCGGCACCATCTCCGCCATGTCACAGCGGAAGCCGTCGATGCCCTTCTGTGCCCAGAAGAGCAGGATGTCCGTCATCTTCCGCCACGTGGAGGGTATGGGGTCGAAGTGTCCCACGCCGCCGGCATAGTAGTCAACACCGTAGTTCAGCTTCACTGTCTCGTACCAGTCGTTCTGCCCCGGTGCGTTGTGGAAGCAGTCGTTGCCGGTTGCCTTGGCGGGCTCCTCCTGATAGGGCTGCAGCTCGCCGTGATACAGGTCAAAATAGGGCATGAACTGCTGCCCCGGGCAGTAGTAGAAGTTGTTTTGTGGGTCGAAGCCGTGCTGGGGGTTGTCGTCCTCCCCCAGGTCTCTCACGCCCTTGGGCTTGCAGATGCTGTGATACTGGCGTGCTACGTGGTTGGGCACAAAGTCGATGATGACCTTCATCCCTGCCTTGTGGGTGCGGGCCACCAGTTGCTCAAACTCCTTCATGCGCTCCTTGACGTCCACGGCCAGGTCCGGGTCAATGTCGTAGTAGTCGGCAATGGCATAGGGCGACCCTGCCCTGCCCTTCACAACGGCAGGGTGATTGCGGGGGATGCCGTAGCCGGAATAGTCCGTCTGCGTGGCATGGCGCAGCACTCCCGTGTACCATATATGGCTCACGCCCAACTGTCTGATTTGTCTCAGTACAGCGGGCGTGAAGTCGTTCATCTTTCCGCAGCCGTTCTCTTCCAGCGTGCCGTTCTCCTTGCGGGTGACGGTACGGTTGCCGTACAGGCGCGTGAAAATCTGATAGAGGACAATCTTATTCGATGCCATGAGCCGTAACGTCCTTGTTAATCTTGGCAATCATGCCCTGAAGGGCCTTGCCGGGACCGCACTCGGTGAAGTCGGTGGCACCATCCTGAATCATGTTCT
>CAMHIM010000023.1 GCA_946185225.1 uncultured Prevotellaceae bacterium | reverse complement strand
CTCATCATTGGCGGCGGTCCCGTCGATGCCGCCCTGGCCGACGAACTGGCTGGCTTCCCGCATGCCGTATGGAGCACCTATGGCATGACGGAGACCCTCTCACACATCGCTCTTCGCCGACTCAACGGACCTGAGCGCACAGAGTGGTACACCCCGCTGCCCGGCGTCCGCCTGTCGCAGACGGAGGACGGCTGTCTGGTGATTAGCGCACCGGCTCTCCACGACGGACCATTGGTGACCAATGATATCGTCGCCTTCAGGGATTCCGCCTCCTCCCTCCGTACGGAGGGTACGGAGGAAAGACCGTTCCTCTTTAAGGTTCTTGGGCGCAAGGATAATGTCATCTGTTCCGGTGGGATAAAAATACAGGCGGAACAGGTAGAGAAGGCACTCGCCGCGCATATGCACGTACCTTATATAATTACTAAGGCTCCCGACAGGAAGCTCGGTGAGCAGGTGGTCCTGCTTACTGAGTCGGCCGATGTGGAGTCGTTGAAGGACCTGTGCCGCCGGGTGCTCCCCAAGTACTGGCAGCCGCGTCATGTAATAACCGTTTCACGCCTACCCATGACGGCAACGGGAAAACCTGCGCGTAGCGAGGCGCAGCGACTGGCAGCCGCCGCCGTTCAGCCCTCGCGGTAGAAGTCTAAGGCCTCCTCAATCTCCTGTCGTGTGGCCGTCTGGTTGATGCGGATGTCGCCAACGCCTCCGAGAAGGGTGAAGTTGATGACCCCCGCGATGTTCTTCTTGTCGTGTGACATGAGCTCCAACAGGGCGGGGTAGTCGTCGCAGGTGACGGGCATCCGTCCGTAGTGCTCAATGATGAAGCGCACCGCTTGCCGCATCCTGTCGACGGGGAAGCCCGTCTTCACGGCACTCAGGTACAACTCGCATACCAGTCCCCATGCTACGGCATAGCCGTGTAGCACTGGTTGTCTTCTCAGGGCCAGCGACTCAAAGGCGTGCCCGACAGTGTGTCCCAGGTTCAGTGCTTTGCGCAGCCCCTGTTCCGTAGGGTCTTCCAGCACGATGCGCTCCTTGACGGCTACGCTGTCGGCCACCATGCGTCCCAGCTGCCTGAGGTCCGGCTGCTCAATGTCGAAGCAGAGCAGGTCTGCCAGCATGGCATCGTTGCTGATGAGGCCGTGCTTGAGCATTTCGGCATAGCCCGAGAGCATGTTCTCGCGGTCCATGGTGCGGAGAAATGTCGTGTCAAGAATGACGGCAGAGGCATTGCGGAAGACGCCTATCTCGTTCTTCAGGCCTCCGAAGTTGAAGCCCGTCTTGCCTCCTACCGAGGCGTCGACCATCGAGAGTAGGGTGGTGGGGATGTTGATGAGCTGAATGCCGCGCTTGAACGTCGATGCCGCAAAACCGCCGAGGTCGGTCACCATGCCGCCTCCCAGGTTGACGAGTAGCGAGTGACGGGTGGCTCCCATGCGCTGCAGCTCGCTCCATACGTGTGCCACGCTGTCCAGCTCCTTGTGCAGGTCGCCGGCGGCGATGACGATGTGGGATGCCTGCTCCATGCAGGGGAAGTTGGCTACGACGGGCCAGCACATGCGCTCCGTGGTCTCGTCCGTGAGGACGAAGAGCCGGTCGTGCTCCACATGGGCCAGCGCGCTGCCCAGGGCCTGTTCCAGGTTTTCTGAGATAATGACTTGCTGTTTCTCCATAATTGTGTGCAAAAGTACACTTAATTTACGAGAACGCCAAAAAACTTTGTGGATAGAATTAAACTTTTATATAGATATCACGTCAATGATTGCGAACGTATGAACATAATAATGAAAAAACTTTTGTTGTTGACGGCTGTATTCCTGGCAGCCCTCTCAGTTTCCGCTCAGCGTACCATTTCCGGGCAAGTGATTGACAGCGAGGAGAAAGAAGCTGTCATACAGGCAACCGTTGCCTTGCTGAAGACCGACAGCAGCATGGTGTCCAACGCCGTGACGAACGTCAGCGGACAATTCAAGATGACTGCACCCTCTGACGGCAACTTCCTAGTGCGCGTGACCTATGTGGGCTACAAACCGCTTTTCCGCCGCGTAGCTGTGAGTGACGGGAAACCCGTAGCACTGGGTTCACTGACCATCTCGCCCGACTCGAGGATGCTGAAAAACGTTGACGTGGTGAAGAATATCGCTAAGGTCGTGTCAAAGGGCGATACTGTTATCTACAATGCAGGGGCCTACCGCACACCGGAGGGGTCGGTGGTCGAGGAGCTGGTGAAGAAACTCCCCGGCGCAGAAATCGACGATGACGGTACTATCAAAATCAACGGAAAGACCGTGAAGAAGGTGCTTATCGATGGTAAGGAGTTCATGACGGGTGATACGAAGACCGCCATCAAGAACCTGCCGACAAGCATTGTGGACCGTATCAAGAGCTACGATGAGAAAAGTGACCTGAGCCGTATCACGGGCATTGACGACGGCGAGGAACAGACGGTACTCGACTTTGGCTTGAAGCCAGGTATGAACCGAGGCATCTTTGCCAACTTGGATGCTGGCGTGGGTACTCACGACCGTTATTCTGCAAGAGGCATGGGAGCCATGATGCAGGATGACCTGAGACTGATGGGAATGGCCAATGCCAACAATGTCAACGACGTGGGCTTCGGTGGTGGCGGCTTTGGTGGCCGTTTTGGCGGCGGAGGGCGTAACGGCCTTCAGACCTCGAAGATGGTGGCCACCAACATCAACTACGAGAAGAAAGACGTCGTAAAGGCTGACGGCAGCGTACGCTGGAATCACAACAACGGTGACGTGTGGTCGCGCCGCTCTTCCGAGAACTTTGTTGCCACGACAGGCTCCTTCTCGAACTCCATCAACCAGAACTATACCCGCTCCAACTCCTGGGACGTCCAGGGGCGCGTGGAGTGGACGCCTGATACGCTGTGGAACATCAGTTTCCGTCCCACGTGGAGCTATGGAACCAACGACGGTACCACGCAGAGCGGTTCTGCATCGTTCAGCGACGACCCTTACGACTACGAACTTACCAGTGCCGCCAGCATTGAAGAGATGGTGGCCCGACTACTGAACGTCGACCCCGAGCTCGTGGTCAACCAGCGCACTAACAACAGCCTGTCGTACAGTGACTCCAAACGACTGGGAGGTAGCCTTCAGATTAACCGCCGCCTGGGCTCCGGCGGACGCAACGTCACCTTGCGTTTCAGCGCCAACTACAGTGACGGTGCCTCGAAGTCGCTCTCGTCCAATCAGGTAGAGTTGTTCCTTATTGACAACCCTGACTCTACACGCTACCAGACCAACCGCTACAATCTGACGCCGCAGAAGTCGTACGACTACAGTGCACGGTTTACCTACAGCGAACCCATCTTCACTGCCACTTTCCTGCAATTCAGCTATAATTTCCAGTATCGGTATACGAAGAGCGACCGCGCTACCTATGACTTCAGCTGGGACCGCGGCTCCTATCTCGACTATCTGGACTTCAAGAACATGCCGCTCACCTATCGTCACTTCGACGACATTCTGGAGAACCCCCTGAGCCATGCCAGCCTCCAGGAATACTACAGTCCTAAACTGAGCAAGTTCTCGCAGTACAAGAACTTTATCCATACCGCAGAGGTCATGCTGCGTGTTGTCCGCAAGGACTATAACTTCAACGTCGGCGTGCAGATTATGCCGCAGTCCTCACAGTTCACCTACCGCTACAACGGCTACGACGACGTTACCCGCAGGACGGTAGTCAACTGGTCGCCGACGGCCAACTTCCGCTGGAGACTTTCACAGCGCGGTCAGATGCGGCTGGAGTATCGCGGTTCCACGTCGCAGCCGTCCATGTCCGACCTGCTGCCTATCGAGGACAATAGCGACCCGCTGAACATCACCAAGGGTAACCCCGGACTGAAACCCTCGTTCACACAGCGATTCATGTGGCGGTACAATAACTATTTTGAGCGTCACCAGCGCTTCATCAATGCCAATGCATCGTTCTCTACGACCAGCAACTCTGTGTCGAACATGGTTACCTATAACCCCGTGACCGGCGGACGCACCTCGCAGCCCCAGAACATCAGCGGCAACTGGAACATCGGCGGCAACTTCATGATGAATACAGCCCTTGATACCCTCGGACGCTTCAATATCAATACCAGCACTGACCTGAACTATGCCAACTATGTGAGTTACCTGAACCTCGACCGTTCAGAGACGGCCAGCAAGAACAGCACGCGTCAGACCACCATCGGTGAGCGTCTCGGCTTCAGCTACCGCAACGACTGGCTGGAGGTGGAACTTAACGGCCGGGTCAACTACAACTACGTCACCAACAAGTTGCAGCCGCAGTCGAACCTCTCGACGTGGGGCTTTAGTTACGGCTTCAACACTACGCTGCAGGCTCCTTGGGGCATGCAGTTCACCACCAGTATGAATATGTCCAGCCGTCGTGGCTACAGCGATGCCGCTGCCAATACTGACGAGCTCATCTGGAACGCACAGATTTCGCAGAGTTTCCTCACGGGCAAGCCTCTGTCGCTGCGTCTGGAGTTCTACGACATTCTGAAGCAGCAGTCCAACTTCTCGCGTACCATCAATGCCATGTCGCGTACGGATGAAGAGTACAACTCCATCAATAGCTACGTCATGCTGCGTGCCACTTACCGTCTGAACCTCTTCGGTACGAAGGAGGCTCGTCAGATGATGCGACGCGGTCCTGGCGGCGAGGGTCCCGGCTTTGGCGGACCTGGCGGCAACAACCGTGGTAACAATCGTGGCGGAGGCCGTGGCGGCCGTGGAGGCTTTGGCGGCGGTTTCGGCGGTTTCGGCGGTCCCGGAATGTTCTGAACCGTGAACGCCTTAGAAAGCAAAAGCCGGTTTTGCAGACTGCAAAACCGGCTTTTGTGTTATGGAAAACCGGATGTTCAGGCTTTCAAAGTCGGCTTTTGCCTCATGCAAAAGCCGACTTTGTTGTTCTTGTTCTTACTTTTGTTCTGACTCTTACTCTTTCTCCTCCTTGGCCTCGGGGTCTTCGAAATCGTTAACGCCGTTCTCAACGAGGATGTTATACCACTGGATGAGTTTCTTGATATGACTGTTCTGTACGCGTTCACGGTCATAGGTGGGCAGTACTTTGGCAAAGTACTCGCGGAGCTCGTCGCCGGTGGCTTTCTTGTAGTTGATGGCGGTGGGCTTTCCTTGCTCCAGGTCCTTCATGTTCTCAAGAACACGGGTGAGGGGAACGTCGTCGGTGTCGGTGAACATCGCGATGTCACCCAGGGAGGTGATTCTGTCGGTAGCGAAGGCTGGCTGACGGCGGTGGGTGCTGTCAAGGGCCTCGACGATGAGGCCGTTCTTGCTGCGTGACACGAGCTTGTAGAGGCCGGGCTTGCCGGCGATGGCTAAAATTGTTTCTTTCATGCTGTTTCTTGTTATTTTTGTTGTTTTGTTATCTCGTTATATCGATGTCTCGAGATTTCGATATCTCGAAGCCTCAATGCCTCGAGAATTTCGTCTATCTGGCGGTCAACGTCGGCCACGCCGTCATTGACAATCTCGTAGTCGGCCCGCCGCACCACCTCTTCCTGAGGCCACTGGCGGCCTATCCACTCAAGGGCCTTCTCCCGGCTGATGCCATCGCGCTGCATGATGCGTTGTATGCGGAGCTCCTCGGGGGCGGTGATGACGATGACACGGTCGACGAGACGGTAGATGCCTGACTCGTACATGATGGCACTCTCCATCCACTGCATACCGCTTTCCTCGAAGTCGCGGAAGACAGCGGGATGGACAATGGCATCGACTGCGCGGGCGTGAGCGTCGGACTCCAGCAGGAAGCGGGCGACGGCAGCCTTGTTGAGGCGGTAGCCGTGAGCCTCGGGAAGGTAGGTGTCAGGACCGATGAGGCGTGTCAGGGCCTCGCGCAGCACGGGGGAGGTGCGCATGAGGCGCTTGGCGGCATGGTCACAGTCGTACACCTGGAAACCGCGTGCTTCCAGTCGGCGGCAGACGTAGCTCTTGCCGCTCCCGATGCCTCCTGCGATGCCGGTCTTCATTCGTTCTTGGGGGACTCTTCTATGAGGTAGTCGACTTCCTTGACGTTGAGGGATGCACGCGAGATGTCGTGGGGCACCTTGCGCAGGTAGATGTTGCACTTGTCGGAGTGAGTGCGCTGAATCTCGTTGTAGTCGGCGACGACCGTGAAGTCGGCTGGTGTCAGGCTGCGGAACGTGTTGACACCGGTGACGAAGCTGACCTTGACCTTGGCGGGGAAGGTGCGCAGCGTCTTGCCCTTGGGGAGGTTGATGCCGATGACGGGGATGCCGTCGATGCTCTCCTCGGTAAGCACGTCGGTGAAGAAGGTGACGCGCACCTGGCTGGGCGTAGTCTTGACGCCTTCCGTCTTACGCAGTTGGCAGTCAATGGTCAGCGTGTCGCGGAAGTTGACACAGTTCAGTGCCTCTGTATAGACGACGTTGATGCTGTCGAGCTTCTCTTTCGGCGCGTAGATGGTGATGCTGTCGTTGGAGTAGGCCACGGAGGAGATGTAGTAGAGATGCTCCGGAATGACGCGGCCGCTCCATCGGACGGGGACGCGCTTGCTGCTGCCGTAATTGTAGTAGAATACCATCTTGTCTGCCTTGACGCCGAGCAGGGTGGTGGAGGCCGACAGCTGCTGGCGCACCAGCTTCTGCAGGTCGGCATTGCTTACGGTGAGCATGCTGTTGCTGGCATCGCTGACGTAGTTCTTGAAGGGTAGCAACAGCGGGTGGATGCCCTTGGTGTAGTAGCTCATGAGGACATACCCCTTGTCGCGTACGGTGAAGCGCAGCGTGTCTGTGTCGTCGCTGGTGAGCATGACGTTCTTCGGTATGCTGACGATGCGCACGGGCACTTTCAGCTCTTGCTCGAAGGTCTCGTTCAGCGTTGTCATTAGCCAGAACGCGCCCGAGAGGATGAGGAAGAACAAAAAAACCAGAAATTCCCTGTAGGTCTTGCTGAACAGGAAATTTCTGATGATGCCGAAGACGCTATGCTGCTCCATGTGGCCCAATGATTACTTTGCGGCCACCTGTGTGCTGTTCACGTCCTTGAAGACGGAATTCTTGTCAACGGTGATGATGACGTTGTCAGCAATCTTTACCTTGACTTTTCCCGTGGTGAGGTCGACGTTCTTGACGGTGCCGTAGATGCCTCCGCCGATGACGACGTCGGTGCCTTCGGTCAGGGCGTTCTGGAACTTCTGGATTTCCTTCTGCTTCTTCTGCTGGGGACGAATCATGA
The DNA here is from genome assembly GCA_946185225.1 of uncultured Prevotellaceae bacterium. Classification (GTDB taxonomy): domain Bacteria; phylum Bacteroidota; class Bacteroidia; order Bacteroidales; family Bacteroidaceae; genus Prevotella. The sequence goes on along the minus strand of CAMHIM010000023.1, from coordinate 16,643 downwards.
AGAACCACATGATGGCAAAGATGGCGACCATCATCAGCAGCATGCTCATGCCGCTACCGCCTTGGGCTGCCTGTGCAGCGAGTACGATGTTTGTCATAATTTTCTTGTTATTTTGTTAATTCGTTGTTCTGTTGTCTTGAGGTCTCGATGCCTCGGTATTCCGAGCTGCCTTGATGTTTCGGGGGCTGGTGCGTTTGCGCTGCTGCGCGTCACTTGCGCTCCTCCAGCTGCTTCAGCAGACGGCCGCTGGCAATGAGGTGGCGCGCAATGGTGTCGAGCATGCCATTGATGTAGCCGCCGCTCTTGTAGGTGGAGTACTGCTTGGCTATCTCCACGTACTCGTTGATAGTGACGTTGACGGGGATGCTGGGGAAGGTGAGCATCTCGGCGATGGCAATCTGCATGATGACAATGTCCATGTAGGCCAGACGGCTGAAATCCCAGTTCCGTGACGCCTCACTCATGAGATGCTGGTATTCGTCGGCATTGAGGATGGTGGCGCGGAAGAGCTTCCGGGCATATTCCTTGTCCTCTTCGCTGTCGTACTCGGGGAGTAGGGGCTGCGACGAGCGGTTCTTCTCGTCAAAGCGCTTGATGGTCTTCAGCACGAAGGAGTCGACAACCTCCTTGTCGTCGTTCCAGTAGAGGCTGCGCTCCTCGAGCAGGGCGTCCAGACCCTCGTTCTCCTGGATGAACAGGCGGTAGAGCTTGCGCCAGAGCTCACGGTCGGTGACATAGTCGTCGACATCACTCTCCATGTACTCCTTGTAGACGCTGCTCTCGGCAATCTGTTCGTACAGATGACCGACGAACTTTGCCTCCTCAGACCATATGTCGGTCTGGGACTCCCTGAACTCGGACAGCTGGCGGTTCTCCTCAAGCTGTAGTGCAAAGCGGTTGTAAACGAAGCGCACGGGAGGTTCGGCAGTGCCTTCGCGGCGTGCCTTCGCCTGCTCAATCTCCAGGCGGCGGCGTGCTTCCCGCGATACTGCTACGATGAGTGCCAGCAGGTAGTTGTAGAGGTCGTATGCCTTTGACAGGCTGAAAAACAACTCTTTCTCGGCGGTGTCTATATTCTTATTGCCGTTTTGATAGTATGCGTAGGTTAACTGTACAACTTTCGCGCGTATAATATCTCTATTAATCATAACTTCTTGCTAAACAACGATGCAAAAGTAGCCATTTTCTAACGATTGGCCAAGAAATTTAAGCCCTTTTTGAAAAAAAAACATCTTTCTTGCTTTTTTATTTGCATTTATTTCGTACCTTTGCACCGCTTTTTCGGAAAGCACTACGTCAAAACCGTGTGATGGCGAATTAAGCAAAACATTATTTAATCACTTAATTTAGAGTAACACAACTGTTATGAAAGAATTTAACGTAAACGGTCAGCTGCGCACTGACGTCGGTAAGAAGGCTTCCAAGCTGATGCGCAAGGAGGGACTCGTTCCCTGTAACATGTATGGAGAGAAAAAGGGTGAGAACGGTCTGCCCGAGGCACTGGCTTTCTCTGTGGCTATGGCTGACATCCGCAAGGCCATCTACAGCCCCCACGTATATGTGCTGAACATCACCATTGACGGCAAGACTCACAAGGCCATCATCAAGGAGCTGCAGTTCCACCCCACGACGGACGCACTGCTGCATGCTGACTTCTACGAGATTAACGAGAAGAAGGACATCACCGTGGGAATTCCCGTCAAGCTGAACGGCCTGGCACAGGGTGTGCGTGACGGTGGTAAGCTGAACCTGAGCATCCGCCAGATCAAGGTGACCGCTCCTTACACAGCAATCCCCGAGGTGCTGAACATTGACGTTACCGACCTCCAGCTGGGCAAGGCCATCAAGGTTGGTTCGCTGAACTTCGACGGTCTGAAGATTGCTACCTCGCCCGAGGTTATCGTATGCTCGGTGAAGGCTACACGTGCTTCGCGTTCTGCTGCTGCCGCTGCCGCTACAGAGTAATCACGATAACGTTTATGGACAAATACTTGATTGTCGGTTTGGGCAATGTCGGCTATGAGTACGACCTGACCCGCCACAATACAGGATTCATGGTATTGGACGCTTTTGCTAAGGCGTCCAATATTGTTTTTGCCGACCGCCGGTACGGCTTTGTGGCCGAGACGTCGCTCAAGGGCCGCAAGGTGTTCCTGCTGAAGCCGTCGACCTTCATGAATCTCAGCGGCAATGCCGTGCGCTACTGGCTCAACAAGGAGAATATCGACAACAGCCGGTTGCTCGTCGTCAGCGACGACGTGGCACTACCCTTGGGACAGTTCCGGCTGAAGGCCAGTGGCAGCAACGGTGGACATAACGGGCTGGGACACATTCAGCAGCTCATCGGACAAGACTATGCGCGGTTACGCATGGGCATCGGCAACGACTATCCTCCGGGAGGACAGGTGAACTGGGTGCTGGGACGCTACTGCGACGAGGAGCTGCAGCAGTTGCAGCCCGCCGTCGATGTTGCCGTCGACATCATCCGCAGTTTTGTGCTCTCCGGCATCGACTTCACCATGAACCAGTATAACAAATTGGGAAAGACATGCAAGAAGCCCGAATAGACAAGTGGCTGTGGGCCGCCCGCATCTTCAAGACACGCTCCATCGCTGCCGACGCCTGCAAGAACGGGCGTGTTACCGTGAATGGTGTGTGCGTGAAACCGTCGCGCATGGTGAAGGTTGGCGACAGTGTGGGCGTAAGGAAATCGCCCGTCACCTATACCTTCAGAATCCTGAAGACCATTGAACAGCGCGTGGGGGCGAAGCTGCTGCCCGAGATTTATGAGAATACGACCACTCCCGACCAGTACGAACTACTGGAGATGACACGCATCAGCGGTTTCGTGGACCGTGCACGCGGCACCGGGCGGCCTACGAAGAAGGACCGCCGGCAGATGGATGCCTTTGTAGGACCGTCGCTGGAAGGCTTTGACGACCTTGACTTTGATTTTGACGACGAAGAATGATACTGCAATTATTGGTTATCGTAGTAGGTGTGGCGCTGGTGCTGTGGGGGGCCGACCGGCTTACCGAGGGAGCTGCAGCGCTGGCTCGCAGGATGAATGTCCCTGAGATAGTTATCGGCCTGACCATCGTGGCTGCCGGCACGTCGGCACCAGAGCTGTTTGTGTCGTTGGTGTCCGCCCTGAAAGGTACTCCCGACCTTGCCGTGGGCAACGTCGTTGGCTCCAACATATTCAACAGTCTGGTCATCGTGGGCTGTGCGGCCATGGTAAGCCCTATGACCATCAGCCGTAGCACGGTCAGCAAGGACCTTCCCTTCACCGTCGGTGCCTCGGTGCTGCTGGCCGTACTCGTACTCGACAATGTTCCCTCGCTGTCGCTCAGGGGTAGTGTGCTGAACCGTTTTGACGGACTGCTGCTGCTGGCAGGTTTCGCCGCGTTCATGGTCTACACCTTCCGTGTGACCATGAAGAACAGGACCGGTCAGGAGCAGACGGAGGCCGCGTCGGCTGTCGTCAGCCCGTGGAAGAGTGCCTTCTATGTTGTGCTGGGACTGGGCTGTCTGGTGCTGGGCAGCAACCTGTTTGTCGATGCCGCCTCATCGGTGGCGCGCACGCTGCAGGTCAGTGAGGGCGTCATCGGCCTGACCATCGTCGCCGGCGGCACGTCGCTGCCGGAACTCGCCACCAGCGTGGTGGCAGCACGTAAAGGGCAGTCGGCTATCGCTATCGGCAATGTCATCGGCTCCAACGTCTTCAACATCCTGCTCATCCTGGGAACGACGGCTGCCATCTGCCCCATGCAGATTAACGGAATCACCCTGGTGGACCTTTCCACCATGCTCATGAGTGTCCTGTTGGTCTGGGGCTTCTCTTATACGAAGCTGACCGTAGCCCGCTGGGAGGGTGCCGTGCTCACGGCACTGTTCCTACTGTACATGGGCTGGCTGCTGTACAACGTGTAGTCACGAGTCACGCCGTACAGCAGGGGGACCTCAGATATTTTTTACCTTAAAGATATTATAAGAGATGTCACGGTCGTAGACGTCCTCGTTGTCGTGCTCCTTGACGAACTTCACCACGCGGCGGGTGACAGGCAGGGCGATGACCTCGTAGAGCGTCTTCAGCACCACCTGCGTAATGACCAGCGAAGGCATCTCCTCCCACGGCAGCACGAACGAGAAGGCCAGCGGAAAGAAAATGATGGAGTCGGTCAGTTCACCGAAGACAGTGCTCATGATGGCCCGGTTGGCGAAGTGGCGGCCGTTGGACGACAGCTTCATGCGAGACATGACGTAAGCATTGATGAACGAGCCGGCCAGGAATGCCACGAACGAGGCGGCGGCGATGCGCGGTGCCAGTCCGAAGATGGAGTGGAACGCTTCGTTGCGGTCCCAGTAGGAGGCTCCAGGGATGAAGTCCGTCAGGGCTGCCATGACCACGAAGAAGAAGTTCATGGCGAAGCCCAGCCAGATGAGCAGACGCGCACGGCGGTAGCCCCACACCTCGCACACCACATCGTTGATGATGTAGCTCACAGGGAATACCAGAAGACCTCCGGTGAAGTTGGCAATGCTTACTGAGATTTGCTTTGTCTCTAAGACGTTTGCCGTAATCAGGCAGACGCAGAACAGCGTGACGAAAAGCATAAAGAGCACGCTGACCTTTTGGTTCTCTTTTTTCATTGTTTCTTGTTTTGTTTAAGGGGGTTGAGCAAGTACCCCTGCCGTAAAAGCGGCTGCAAAGGTAACACTTTTTTCTGGGGGATGAAGAAATGTTAATATAAATTTGGTGGTTTTTGTTTTTTTTTTTACTTTTGCCATGTCTTAAACCAATTTCAGTATTCATTAAAACTAAGAAAACATGAAGAAACTTATGATGTTGGCAGCGTTTGTGATGATGTCCGTCGCTGCAATGGCTCAGGCAGGCACACAGGCAGTTGGTGTAGGCCTCAATTATGGTACGAAGTCGGGCTACAGCCCCTTTGGTGTCGGCGTAAAGTACCAGAATGAGTTCGTCAAGAACATCCGTGGTGAAGTGGCCTTCAACTACTACTTCCCCAAGGATATAGACTATGAAAAAATGTCATTTTATGATATAAACTTGAACTTCCACTACCTGTTCCAACTCGCTCCGAAATGCAATTTCTATCCTGCAGTTGGCCTCTCTTACGAGTCGGCGCATGTAAGTATGGAAAGTATGTCATACGAAGATGATGATATACAAATAGAAGTGGAGGGAGGCTCTAATACAGAGCATAAACTTGGCGTGAACCTTGGCGGCGGTATTGAGTACTACCTGGGCAACAGCCTGAAGGTGAATGCCGAGGTGAAATACCAGACTTGGGTTGAATGGGTGACCATCGGTGTCGGTCTTTCATACGTATTCTAAAATTATTATCTAACACATAGTGGGCCAGACGCTGGAGAACGGCGTCTGGCTTCTTGTTCCTATGACATTATTATGAATCAGACCAGAGAGCAGGAGGGACTGCACGCGCTGGGCCGCAAGACCGAGTATCGCACGGACTACGCGCCTGAAGTGCTGGAGACCTTCCAGAACAAACATCCCGAGAACGATTACTGGGTGCAGTTCAACTGCCCCGAGTTTACGTCGCTATGCCCTATTACCGGGCAGCCCGACTTCGCGGAAATCAAGATTATGTACCTGCCCGGCGAGCGCATGGTGGAGTCGAAGAGCCTGAAGCTCTACCTCTTCTCCTTCCGGAACCACGGCGACTTCCACGAGGACTGTGTGAACATCATCATGAAGGACCTGATACGGCTGATGGACCCCAAGTATATAGAGGTCGTCGGCCTGTTCACTCCCCGCGGCGGCATCAGCATCTACCCCTATGCCAACTACGGCCGTCCCGGTACGAAGTACGAGCAGCTGGCCCTTCAGCGGCTGTTCGCCCATCAGGCGGTGTGACGAAGCCGAGAACGAAAGATGCCGACTTTCGCTTTGAAAGTCGGCATCTTTCGCTTTGAAGGTCCGGCACTTTGTTATTTGTCTTTCTCCTTAGGTTCCTCCTTCCGGTAGTATCCCCGTTCGCCGTCTGCGAAGCGCAGCACCAGCGTGTCGCGGCGCATGAGCACAAACTCTGCTGTGTCGCGGCCCGTCACCACCTGGTTGCCCAGCGAGTCTCGCGTAGTCTCGTTCAGAACCAGCCGTCCGTTGAAGATATGCCACTCGCGGTAGCGCTTCAGCGTAGGATACTCAATGGGGCTCTCGTCGTCGTTCGACATCGTACGGTAGACGGAGCCGATGGGGCGTGCCGTGTAGTCGCTCTTAATCTGGAAACCGTACTCGCGCGGCTGCATCATCTGCTGGATGGCTGAGTCGGCCAGCATCTCACGCTTTATGGCTTCGGTCATGCCGGCACGCTCCTTGAGGCGGGGCATTACCTGGTAGCACCATTCTCCGTTGAGCTCCTCCAAGTCTATGACGAGGTCCGCAACCTTCGGATTCTCCGGGTTGATGACGACGGCCATGCGGTCACCTATCATCGGGTGTCCGAAGACGTGCTGCTGGCGCGAGGCATTCAGAATGTTAAACGTGTCGGGGTCGCCGCCGCTGCGGGGCAGGAACACCAGGATAGTGTCCGTGCAGCCGTCACAGGCCAAGCCGTAGACGGTTGAGTCGCCGTCCACGTTTACTTCTGTACTGATGGACATCTCCGCCTCTTTCTGCGGTTCCTTTTTCTTCCCGCAGGAAGCTATTGCTGCTATGACCAGGACCAGATAAAGTAATTTTTTCATCTTCGAATGATTTTTTCGCTGCAAAGGTACGACATATTTTAAAAAACTTCGTATCTTTGCGCAAATATTTATTGAAACCATTTATTACCATACTTTATTATTATGGGAAAGAAAAAGATTCAGTTCAGTCTCGTCTACAGGGACATGTGGCAGTCCAGCGGCAAGTTCCAGCCGCGCAAGGACCAGTTGGAGCGTATCGCTCCCGTCATCATCGATATGGGTTGCTTCAGCCGTGTCGAGACTAACGGAGGTGCCTTTGAACAGGTGAACCTCATGGCAGGCGAGAACCCCAATGCTGCCGTCCGTGCTTTCTGTAAGCCCTTCAACGAGGTGGGCATCAAGACCCACATGCTGGACCGCGGCCTGAACGCCTTGCGTATGTATCCCGTGCCCGACGATGTGCGCGAGCTGATGTATAAGGTGAAGCACGCCCAGGGTGTAGACATACCCCGTATCTTCTGCGGTCTGAACGACACACGTAACATCATACCGAGTATCAAGTGGGCCAAGGCCGCCGGCATGACGCCGCAGGCTACACTCTGCATCACGACGTCGCCCGTCCACACGGTGGAGTACTACTCGAAGATTGCCGACGAAGTGATTGCCGCCGGTGCCGAGGAGATATGCCTGAAGGATATGGCCGGCATTGGCCAGCCTGCCATGCTTGGTGCGCTGACGAAGGCCATCAAGACCAAGCACCCCGACATCATCATCCAGTATCACGGACACTCCGGTCCCGGTCTGTCGATGGCCTCTATCCTGGAGGTCTGCAACAACGGTGCCGACATCATCGATACCGCCATCGAACCGCTTAGCTGGGGTAAGGTGCATCCGGACATCATCAGCGTGCAGTCGATGCTGAAGAACGAGGGCTTTGAGGTGGCCGACCTGAACATGAATGCCTACATGCAGGCACGTACGCTGACGCAGGAGTTCATCGACGACTGGCTGGGCTGCTTCATCAACCCTGCCAACAAGCATATGTCGAGCCTGTTGCTGGGCAGCGGACTGCCTGGCGGCATGATGGGCTCCATGATGGCCGACCTGGGCCCCATCCAGAAGATGATCAACAAGCTGCGTGTAGCCAAGGGCGAAGCCGAGCTGACGATGGACGACATGCTGGTGAAGCTCTTCAACGAGGTGGAGTATGTATGGCCGAAGGTGGGTTATCCCCCACTGGTGACGCCGTTCTCGCAGTATACGAAGAACATCGCCCTGATGAACCTCCTGACGATGGAGCAGGGCAAGGGACGCTACGTCATGATGGACGACGCTATCTGGGGCATGATTCTGGGTAAGAGCGGCAAGGTGCCTGGCGAGATTGCGCCTGAGCTCATCGAGCTGGCCAAGTCTCAGAACCGTGAGTTTACCGATGCCGACCCCCATACGCTTATCCCCAATGCCCTTGACGGCTTCAAGAAGGAAATGGACGAGAACGGCTGGGACTACGGTCAGGACAACGAGGAACTCTTCGAGCTGGCCATGCATCCTGAGCAGTACCGTCCGTTTAAGAGCGGACAAGCCAAGAAGCAACTTCTTGCCGACATCCAGAAGGCTAAGGATGCCAAGTTGGGTGGCGGACAGAAAATCTCGCAGGAAGAGATTGATGCACTGAAGCACGCCAAAGCTGATGCCGTGAAGTCGCCGCTGGCCGGACAGCTCCTGTGGAGCTTCGGCGGCGAGGGCGTCATGGCCTCATGCGTGGAGCCCTTCATCGGACAGAAGTATCAGGAGGGCCAGACTTTCTGTTACCTGCAGACAAAGTGGGGCGAGATTGTCGAGATACCTGCCGCCATGGGCGGTAAACTCGTCGACATCAGCGTGAAGCCTGGACAGCAGATACGTCAGGGCGACATCATTGCCTGGATAGAACGCGAACAGTGATGGACTATCAGGCTATCATTGACAAATATTACCCCGTTGGTGAGGTTGAGGGGTGTTCAGCCCCTCAACCCCCTGACTTAGGAGGCTTGGCGGACCCGGCACTTCGGGCTTTGCTCATTAAGCACTCGCGGCAGGTTGCCGACCGGTGTATGCTTATCTGCGACCGTCACCCCGAGTTGCACATCGACCGTGAGTTTGTTTGTGAGGCAGCGATGCTGCATGACATTGGCGTGCGCTGGTGTAATGCCCCCAGCATCAGTTGTTATGGCACGGAGCCCTATATCCGTCACGGGGTTATCGGTGCAGAACTGCTCCGGCGGGAAGGATGGGAGCGTCATGCCCGCGTGGCAGAACGTCATACGGGAACTGGTCTCACCCGGGAGCAGATAGAACGTCAGCAGCTGCCTCTTCCTGTAGCCGACTACGTACCTGAGGCCATAGAGGAACAGCTGGTGTGCTATGCCGACAAGTTCTACTCCAAGTCCAACCCCGAACGGGAGCGCACCGTCATGGAGGCAGCCCAAAGCCTTGAGAAGTTCGGACGAGACGGTGTCGAGAAGTTCCTGGGCTGGGCCAAGCTGTTCGAGTGACGGCGGGAGGAAGCGTTAAGAATTAAGAAAATCGACATGACAGAAGCAATTTTTCTTAACTCTTAATTCCTAATTCTTATTTTATCAGTACCTTTGCAGCCGTGAAAAGAAAATCGGTAGTCTTTCTGTTGCTCTCCGCCTTTCTCTTGGTGATAGCGGGAGTACCTTCTTCGCGCCCTCAAGGCAGCGTGCGGGGCGGGGATGAAGACTCCGTCACGACCGACAGCCTCCGTACGGATACCCTTCCGGCAGACACTCTCCTTACTGACTTTCTCCTGCGCGACAGTGTGCTGGCAGACTCTCTACTGCAGGACTCCCTGCTGAGGAGTGTTGCCCCGATGGACTCGCTGCAGCGGATGATTTTCGAACGTAACAAGGCCGTTGACGACTCCCTGCGCCAGGACAGCATTATCCGTGGACGCAAGAACGGCATCGACTCCCCCGTGAAGTTCTCGGCCGAGGACTCCCTCGTCTATGACGCCCACTCGGGCCGTGCCTACCTCTATGGCTCGTCGCACGTCGTGTACCAGAATATGGATCTCGAGAGCGAGAACATCGACATCAACCTCGATTCCTCCCTCGTTCATGCGACGGGTGTTGTTGATAGTCTCGGCGTCAAGCGCGGGACCCCCGTGTTCAAGATGGGCAGCGACACCTACCAGAGCGACACGATGGCCATGAACTTCAAGACCAAGAAAGGTCTCATCAGCCGCGTGTATACTGAGCAGGAGGACGGCTTCCTGACCAGTGAGCTGTCCAAGCGCAGCGCTACGGGTGAGATGTACCTGCAGCATGGCCGTTACACCACCTGCGACGAAGACCATCCCGACTTCTATCTTGCCCTCTCGCGGGCCAAGGTACGCCCCGGCAAGGAAGTCATCTTCGGTCCTGCCTACCTCGTGGTCTGCGACGTCCCGCTGCCGCTGGCCATCCCCTATGGTTTCTTCCCCTTCACCAAGAGCTACTCCAGCGGTTTCATCATGCCTACCTATGGTGACGAGACCTCACGTGGCTTCTACCTGCGTGATGGCGGCTACTACTTTGCCATCAGCGACAAGATGGATCTCAAGTTGCTGGGCGAGATATACACTAAGGGCTCCTGGGGGTTGTCGGCAGCCACTAACTACCGGCGGCGTTACAAGTACAGCGGTTCCTTCTACGCCAGCTACCAGAACACGGTGACGGGTGACAAGAATATGCCGGACTATCAGAAGAACACCAGTTTCAAGATACAATGGAACCACCGTCAGGACGGCAAGGCCAACCCTTACTCCAACTTCTCTGCCAGGGTCAACTTCGCCACGACGGGCTATGAGCGCAACAACCTCACGTCCATGTACAACCCGCAGTCGATGACCCAGACCACCCGTACCTCGTCCGTCAGCTACGGTACGACGTTCTCCAGCATCGGCATGACACTTTCCACCACCATGAACCTCGGACAGAACATGCGTGACTCCACCATCAGCGTGACGCTGCCCGACCTCAATATCTCCATCTCCCGCTTCTATCCCTTCAAGCGCAAGAAGATGGTTGGCAAGGAGCGGTGGTATGAGAAAATCTACCTCAGCTATACGGGACGCCTGAGCAACTCCATCACCACCAAGGAGAGCAAGTTCATGCACTCAGACCTTATCAAGGACTGGAGCAACGGCATGAGTCACAAGATACCCATAGGCGGCAATTTCACCCTGCTGGGCTACATCAACGTCAACCCTTCCTTTAACTTCACCGACCGTACTTATAAAAATAAGGTGATGCGCTCATGGGACGCCACCGCAATGACGGAGGTGCGCGACACCGTCTATGGCTTCTACAACGTTTATAACTGGGACCTGAGCCTCACGGCCTCCACCAAGCTCTACGGCTTCTATGTTCCCTGGCGCAAGCTCTTTGGCAACAAGATAGACCGCATCCGCCACGTCCTCACCCCCAGCGTCAGCTTCAGCTACGCCCCCGACTTCAGTGCGTCGCGCTATGGTTTCTACGAGACTTATCAGAAGACCGACAAAGATGGCAACGTGTCGCTCGTCACCTATTCCCCCTATCAGGGATTCCTGTACGGAACGGCACCCAGTGGCAAGACGGGCAGCATCTCCATGTCCGTATCGAACAATGTGGAGATGAAGGTCCGCTCCGACAAGGACTCTACGGGCTACCGGAAAGTCAGTCTCATCGACGAGTTCCGCGCCTCCATGTCCTACAACATGGCGGCCAAGGTGCGTCCCTGGAGTGACCTCAGTACCAACATCCGTCTGAAACTCACAAAGAGCTATACCTTCAACCTCAACGCTGTCTTTGCCAGCTATGTCTATGAGGCTGACTCCGTGGGTGCCACCCCGAGGCTCAGCGAGACCAAGACCTACTGGGGTATGGGCAAGATAGGCCGCTTCCAGGGCATGTCGCAGAACATCTCTTATACGCTCGATAACCGGAAAATTGCCAACCTCTTCAAGTGGCTTCGCGGCGAGAAGGTAGACTCGAAAAGCGACCGTCGGGGCAAGCATGACACCGAGTCCGAGGACGACGATGACGACCGGGAGAGTAACCTTGACCGGGACCTGGAGAAGGGCAAACACGGTGCCGAGAAGGAGGATGCCGGTAAGGCCGACACCGACGAGGACGGCTACATGACCTTCTCCATGCCGTGGTCTGTCAGCATCGGCTATGGTGTCTCCATGCGCGAGAACACAGATCGTAAGTTGTTCAATTACAAGACCATGCGCTATCCCTACAAGATTACGCAGAATCTGAACTTCAGCGGCAACCTTCGTCTGGCTGACGGGTGGAACATCAGTTTCAGCAGCGGCTACGATTTCAACTACAAGAAGCTCTCTATGACCACCGCGTCGCTCAACCGAGACCTGCATTGCTTCAACATGTCGTGCTCCGTCGTGCTGACGCCCTACACCAGCTACAACTTCTCCTTCCGCTGCAACGCCTCCACGCTCACTGACGCGCTGAAGTACGACAAGCGCAGCAGCTATTCTAACGCTGTTCAGTGGTATTAGGTTAAGAAGTCGTAATATTTTCTTGTTTTTCATGGCTGTTTCGTTTTCTTTTCGTATATTTGCTGACGGAAAACAACTAATCTACAACCTAAAATAAAACGAGACACGTATGAAAGACTTACAAATGTACATTAACGGCCAGTTCTGCGCCAGCAGCAACGGCCAGTGGATTGATGTCCTGAACCCCTCAACCGAAGAAGTGATTTCCCGCCAGCCCGAAGGCACCGTCGAGGATGTGAACCGTGCTCTTGACGCAGCACGTGCTGCCCAGAAGGCATGGGCTAAGACGCCCGCCATCGAGCGTGCCCAGTACCTGCTGAAGTTTGCTGCAGGTATCAAGGCCCGCGAACAGGAGTTCACTGAAATCATCATGCGCGAACAGGGCAAGACCCGCGCCTGGGCCTCCATCGAGGTCGGCGCCACCATTGCCTACTTTGAGTATATGGCCACCTTTGCCCGCCATATCGAGGGTGAGATTATTCCCAGCGACCGTCCCAATGAGACCATCCTGCTCACCAAAAAGCCCATCGGTGTCGTTGCCGGCATCCTGCCTTGGAACTTCCCCTTCTTCCTCATCGCCCGTAAGGCCGGTGCAGCGCTGATTGCCGGCTGTACCATCGTCATCAAGCCCTCGCAGCTCACGCCCGAGAACTGTACCGAATTTGCAAAGGTCGTTGCCGAGAGCGGACTCCCCGCTGGTGTCATCAACATCGTCACGGGTAAGGGCAGTGTCATCGGCAATGAGATGGCTGGCAGCCCGAAGATTGACATCGTCAGCGTGACGGGAAGCGTCGGTGCCGGCGAGAGCATCATGGCTGCCGCCTCAAAGAACATTACCAAAGTCAGCCTCGAACTCGGCGGTAAGGCTCCTGCCATCGTGTGCAAGGATGCCGACCTGGAGCGCGCCGCCCAGTGGATAGTCGACAGCCGCATCGGTAACAACGGTCAGATATGTAACAATGCCGAGCGTGTCTATGTACAGAAGGAGGTGAAGGCAGCCTTCACTAAGATACTCGTTGACAAGATGAAGGCCGTGAAGGTGGGTGACCCCTGTCAGGACGCCACCGTTGATATGGGCCCGCTGGTGGAAGCACGTGCTCTGGAGAGCGTCACCGAGAAGGTGGAGCGTGCCATCAAGCAGGGAGCCAAGCTGCTCTGCGGCGGTCAGCGCGTAGGCACCAAGGGCTACTTCTATGCAGCTACTGTGCTCGACGACTGCCGTCAGGACATGGACATCATCCATGAGGAGACCTTCGGTCCCGTCATCCCGCTCGTCGAGTTCGATACCATCGACCAGGTCATCGCCTGGGCCAACGACTGCGAGTACGGTCTGGCATCGTCCGTCTTCACGAAGGACCTGAACATCGCCACGAAGGTCTGCCGTGAACTGGAGTTCGGCGAGACCTACATCAACCGCGAGCACTTTGAGGCCATCCAGGGTTTCCATGCTGGCGTCAAGAAGTCAGGCATTGGCGGTGCCGACGGCAAGCACGGCGTCGAGGAGTACCTCGTCACCCACGTCACCTATCTCGATACCTACGAGGATATGTAATGACAAAGGGCGTACTTCGCCCTTTTACTTTCTAACTAATACCTTTTTCTCATGAAAATAGGATTGTTTGTTCCCTGTTATGTCGATGCGCTCTACCCCGAGGTGGGCGTGTCGACATATCGTTTGCTGAAGAGCCTCGGGCTGGACGTCGACTATCCTGAGCGCCAGACCTGCTGCGGCCAGCCCATGGGCAATGCCGGCTTTGAGCAGATGGCGCGTCCGCTGGCGCAGAAGTTCGACGACCTGTTCCGCGGTTACGACTATGTCGTGGCCCCATCAGCCAGCTGTGCCGCCTATGTGCGTTTCTTCCATCCCGGACTGATGAGTGAGCAGACCTGTGAGGCCGCTGGTAAGACCGTCGACATCGTGGAGTTCCTGCACGACGTGCTGAAGGTGCAGCAGCTGCCGTCTCGTTTCCCCCACAAGGTCAGTGTCCACAATTCCTGTCACGGGGTGCGTGAGTTGGGCCTCTCGTCCCCTTCGGAGCGCAATGTAGCGCCGTTCAACAAGATTATCGACCTGCTTCATCTCGTCGAAGGCATTGAGGTCGTCGAGCCCGAGCGTCCCGACGAGTGCTGCGGCTTCGGCGGCATGTTTGCCGTCGAGGAGAAGGCCGTCTCCGCCCGCATGGGTCTGGAGAAGGTACGCCGCCACATGGCCACCGGTGCCGAGTACATCACCGGTCCTGACTCCTCCTGTCTCATGCACATGCAGGGCGTTGCCAGGAAGCAGGGCCTGGACATCCAGTTTATTCATGTCGTACAAATTCTTGCCGCAGGACTATGAGTACACTACATTCCAAAGCCGCAGAGAACTATCTGCATAACGATGCCGTGGTGACTCGCCACGACAAGACATTTTTCGGCGTCCGCCAGAAACGCGACAACATGGCCCACTCCCTGCCCGAGTGGGAGGACCTGCGCGAAATGGCCAGCCAGATCAAGAAGCACACCGCTACCCACCTGGCCGACTATCTGGAGCAGTTCGAGGCCAACGCCCGCCGAAACGGCGTCCATGTCCACTGGGCACAGGACGTCGAGGAGTACAACCGTATCGTGCTGGACATTCTGCGTCAGCATCAGGTGAGCAAGGTCGTCAAGAGCAAGAGTATGCTCACCGAGGAGTGCCATCTTAACGAGCACCTTGAGCAGCAGGGCATCGACGTCGTTGAGACCGACCTTGGCGAACGCATCCTCCAACTGATGAAGTTGGCTCCCAGCCACATCGTCATGCCTGCGCTCCATGTCCACCGCGAGGAGATAGGTGACTGCTTCCGGGAGAAGGGGCTGATGGATAATCTTAGTCTGGCAGGGGGGACTAGCCCTTCTAGTCAGTCTAGCCTTTCTAGTCCGGCTAGCCCAGCAGACCCCAACGACCCGACGTTTCTCACCTTTGTGGCCCGCATGCACCTGCGCCAGCAGTTTGCTGAGGCACAAGCCGGCATGACGGGAGCCAACTTCGGTATTGCTGCCACGGGCGACGTCGTCGTCTGCACCAACGAGGGCAATGCCGACATGTCCACCTCCCTCCCGAAGTTGCACATTGTGTCCATGGGCATTGAGAAACTCATCCCCGACTATCGCTCCATGGGCGTCTTCCAGCGGCTGCTGGCACGTAACGGCACCGGCCAGGAAACCACCGTCTACACCAGCCACTTCCGCGGCCCGCGGCCCGGCGGTGAGATGCACATCGTCCTTGTCGACAACGGGCGCAGCAGCATTCTGGGCAACCCCGAACACTGGCAGACACTGAAGTGCATGCGCTGCGGAGCCTGTATGAACACCTGCCCCGTCTACCGCCGCTCGGCCGGCTACAGCTACACCTACTTCATTCCCGGCCCCATCGGTGTCAATCTCGGCATGCTGCGCGACAAGCAGAAGAACAGCGAGAACGTGTCCGCCTGTTCGCTCTGCTGCTCCTGCGACAACGTCTGTCCCGTCAAGGTGGACCTCTCGTCGCAGATATACCGCTGGCGCCAGGAGCTCGACTCCATAGGCCGTGCTGACCCGATGAAGAAGACCATGTCCCGCGGCATGTCGTTCCTCTTCGGCCATCCCGCGCTATACACTGGAGTACTGCGCCTCTCTCCGCTCGTCAACTGGGTACCGCGGCCATTGATAAACCTGCCGTTGAACCCCTGGGCCTACGGGCATGAGATGATGCAGTTCCCCAAGAAGTCGTTTCACCAACTATGGAAGGAGAAGAAGCTATGAGTGAGTCAAGAGAGAAAATCCTGGCCGCCTTGCGTGCCAATACCCGTGAGACCTACGACCTGCCTAACTTTGCGACGCTGCAGCCCGTGACCTATGCCGACCCCGTGGAGGAGTTCTGTCGCAAGACTACGACGACGGCAGGCGCCCGTCTCGTCAGACTGCCCGCTGGTGCCGACCTGAACGCCGCCGTCCGCGAAGCCTACCCCGATGCCGCCGTCATTGCCAGCAACCTGCCCGGCATCGAGGCCCAGCTGAACCCCGACACTGTCAAGGATGTACGTGAGCTGATGAAGGTCGATGTAGGCGTCATCCGCGGCGACATCGGCGTTGCCGAGAACGCCTGTATATGGGTACCGCAGACCATGAAGGAAAAAGCCGTCTGCTTCGCCTCCGAGCAACTGGTCATCGTGCTCAGCAGCGACGCCGTCGTCAGCAACATGCACGAGGCCTACGCCCGCATACAAGCCTCTGACGACTACTTCCAGCAGTATAAGTTCGGCACCTTTATCAGCGGCCCCAGCAAGACGGCCGACATCGAGTCCGCCCTTGTCTACGGTGCCCAGGCCGCCCGTGGCGTCACGGTCGTGCTGGTCGGGTAGGGAAGCAAAAAGTTCACAGTAGGGGCGGTTCTTTGCATGCAAAGCGAGCAAGCTCGAGCACTTCT
>CAMHIM010000022.1 GCA_946185225.1 uncultured Prevotellaceae bacterium | reverse complement strand
AGCACAACACTTTTAATGTTGGGGTCTTGGGTTCGAGCCCCAAGCGGATCACGGAGAGAGAGAGGTTCAGTAACCTCTCTTTTTTTATTCCCCTACAAGAGTGCGGATGGCAGCCAGACAGTCGGCACTGATGACCGGCTTGGGAAGAAAGGCATCGCAGCCCGCCTCCTTGGCCTGCTGGCGGTCGCTGTCGAAAGCATTAGCTGTAAGAGCGACAACCGGCAGTTCCGGAAAGCGCTCCTTTATCAGACGAGTAGCCTCCAAGCCGTCCATCACAGGCATTTTGAGGTCCATCAGCACAAGGTCAATACCACCTTTCTTTACTATATCGACAGCTTCCTGCCCATCCTTTGCTCTCTGATACCGGTAGAAGCGCTTCAGGATATACGTCATCAAGACATAGTTACTGTCATTGTCTTCTGCAATCAATATTGTTTTCATGACTATTGGTTTTATTTCTTAATATGATACAAAATTACATCATTTACGTGAAATTCTTTGGGTTTATCCGTTTTTTTAACTAATTTTGCACATGAAGAATCTAACATAACAACCAAACAACATGAATATCAGACTACTTTCCTGCACCATTGTGATGGCTACATCGCTGCTTGCAGCTGCCCAGCAGCACCTCATGGAGGTAAACACCAAGAAGACTGGTAGCCCCGTCCAGCCGACCATGTACGGCATTTTCTTCGAAGACATCAACTATGCCGCTGACGGTGGTTTGTATGCGGAGATGGTCAAGAACCGCTCCTTTGAGTTCCCCCAGCACCTTATGGGCTGGCGCACCTTCGGTAAGTTCGAAGTACGCAATGACGGTCCGTTCGACCGCAACCCCCACTACGTCCGTCTCTCCTACTCCGGTCACCGCGACAAGTTCACAGGACTTGAGAACGAGGGGTTCTTCGGTGTTGCCGTGAAGAAAGGTGCCACCTACCGCTTCTCCGTCTGGGCACGTTGTCCGGAAGGAGGCAAGTCAGTCCTGGAAGTCAGTCTTGTTGACAATGATACGATGGGAGAAGACCAGCGCTTTGCCACTGTCAAGGTGGATGTCAGCGGCACGGATTGGAAGAAATACACCGCAGAACTGAAGCCTAACCGCACTGAGGCGAAGGGAGCCCTGCGCATCTTCCTGGGCGGCAGCAAGGCCGTTACCGACGTAGAGCACATCTCGCTCTTCCCCACCGACACGTGGAAAGGCCGTGAGAACGGCATGCGCAAAGACCTGGCCCAGGCTCTGTACGACATGCACCCCGGCGTGTTCCGCTTCCCCGGCGGCTGCATTGTCGAGGGCACTGACCTCGAAAGCCGCTACCAGTGGAAGAACAGCGTAGGCCCCGTCGAGAACCGCCCGCTGAACGAGAACCGCTGGCACTACACCTTCGGCCACCGTTTTTTCCCCGACTACTACCAGTCGTACGGTCTCGGTTTCTTTGAGTTCTTCCAGCTTTGCGAGGACTTCGGCTGCGAAGCCCTGCCCGTCATCTCATGCGGTCTCAGTTGCCAGTTCCAGAACCCCGACCCCACGAAGCCCGGTGTCCACGTCCCTGTAGACCAGCTTGACCCTTACATCCAGGACGCCCTCGACCTTGTGGAGTTTGCCAATGGCGACGTCACCACAAAATGGGGCAAGGTACGTGCTGACATGGGACATCCGGAGCCTTTCAACCTGAAGTACCTCGGCGTGGGCAACGAACAGTGGGACTACGACGAGAAACATGGCGGCTACGGTCCCGTCTTCACCGAGCGGCTGAAGAAGTTCTCGGACGCCCTGCGCAAAAAGTACCCACAGCTGAAGCTCATCGGCACCACTGGTCCCAACAGCGAGGGCTGGGACTTCGACCTCCTGCAGCCCCGCATGAAGGAGTTGAAGGTGGACCTCTACGACGAGCACTACTACCGCGACGAACAGTGGTTCCTCACCCACGGCCTGCGCTACGACTCCTACGACCGCAAGGGTCCCCGCGTGTTTGCCGGCGAGTACGCCTGTCACGGCAAGGGTAAGAAGTGGAACCACTATGAGACAGCCCTTTACGAAGCCGCCCACATGACAGGCATCGAGCGTAATGCCGACCTCGTCCACATGGCCACCTACGCCCCGCTCTTCGCCCACGTCGAAGGCTGGCAGTGGCGCCCCGACGCCATCTGGTTCGACAACCTGCGCTCGTTCAAGTCCGTCAGCTACTACGTTCAGCAGATGTACGCCACAAACAAGGGAACCCACGTGCTGCCGCTGACAATGCAGGGCAAGCCCGTTGCTGGCCAGGAGGGTCAGGACGGTCTGTTTGCTTCGTCGGTATGGGACGCTGCCGCGGGAGAAGTCATCATCAAGGTGGTCAACACCTCCAAACAACCACAGCCCGTCAGCATCAAACTTAACGGCATGAAGGGAGAACGCACCGCCACAACGCTGACCCTACAACACGAAGGTCCGATGACTGATGAGAACACACTGGACCAACCGGAGAAAATCACTCCCCGGAAGGGCACCTGCCAGGTGGACGCCAGCAAGGGAGCATCGCTGCTGAACGACAACGTACCGGCCATGACCTTCCGTCTATACCGCATCAAGAAATAGGATAGCCGCAACACTTTGACAGAAAGGTGCCGACTTTCGGGGTGAAAGTCGGCACCTTTCGCATGGAAAGACCGGCACTTTCAAGGCGAAACTCGGCATCTTTTGCCGCAAAACTTTGGCCAGCCGAAATAAAAGCACTACCTTTGCGCAGTAAAACATACACAGCAATGGCAGTAGCAGACATCATCAACGAACAGCAGCAACGGCACTTCTCTTTCGAAGTGCTGCCTCCTTTGAAAGGAACAGGGACGGAGAAACTGTTCGCTGACATACAGAAACTGTGTCAGTTTCACCCCGCATTCATCAACATCACGACACACCACAGCGAGTACGTCTACCGGGAACTGTCCGACGGACGCTATGAGCGCCAGCGCGTACGCCGCCGCCCCGGCACCATTGCCGTCGCCGCCGCCATCCAGCAACGCTTCGGAGTAACGGTGCAGCCCCATGTCATCTGCAGCGGAGCAACCATCGAGGATATTGAATACGAACTGCTGGACCTGCAGTTCCTCGGCATCACCGACTTACTGCTGTTACGCGGCGACAAGGCCAAAGACGACGCCGTGTTCAAGCCCACACCGGGCGGTCACGCTCACACCACTGACCTCATCCGTCAGGTACAGCGTTTCAACGACGGATTCTTTGCCGACGGAACGCCCATCAAGCACCCCGGACAACGTTTTGACATCGGTGTTGCCTGCTATCCTGAGAAGCACGAAGAAGCCCCCAACCTGGAGCGCGACATGGAATACCTCAAGCAAAAACAGGACCTGGGTGCACAGTATGCCGTCACACAACTATTCTTTGACAACAAGAAATACCTTGACTTTGTCGCCAAGGCACGCCAGATGGGCATCACCATCCCCATCATTCCCGGCATCAAGCCCTTAGCCAAGCTCAGCCAACTCACCGTTGTACCCAAGACGTTCCACTGCGACATCCCCGAGACACTGGCCAAGGAGATTGTCAAGTGTCATACTGACGAGGATGCCAAACAGCTGGGCATAGAGTGGACGACGGAACAGTGCCGTGAGCTGTACGCCAACGGTGTGCGCGACATTCACTTCTATACCGTCTCCGCTGTCGACTCCGTGGCCGAGATTGCCAAACGCCTTTTATAGCCAGAATGAGAATCAGCGAGGTTATAGGTCAACAGGAAGCCAAAGAACGGCTGATGCAGATGGTCCGCGAAGACCGTCTGCCCCATGCGCTGATGCTCTGCGGTCCACAGGGAAGCGGCAAGCTGGCCCTTGCTGTAGCCTTCGGGTGCTACCTACTGGAACACCCTGAGAATTCCAGTCTCCCGGAACCAGCCATGCTACGCAAACTGGAGCATCCTGACCTGCACTTCACCTATCCCACCATCAAGTTGCCCTCCATGTCAAGCGACCACAAGCCCGTGAGCGCTGACTTTGCCCGTGAGTGGCACGAGCTCATCATGCAAGGCCCCTACTTCTCCATGGACCAGTGGATGACAGCCATCAAAGCCGAGAACCAGCAAGCTATCATCACCGCCGGCGAGAGCGACGAACTGGTAAGGAAGCTGTCGCTCAAGTCAAGTCAGGGAGGCTACAAGGTCAGTATCATCTGGCTGCCAGAGCGCATGAACATAGAGTGCGCCAACAAATTACTGAAACTCATAGAGGAGCCACCACGCCAGACTGTATTCATCATGGTCAGCGAGGAGCCCGAGAAACTGCTGGAGACCATCCGGAGCCGTGTACAGCGCATCGACATCAAGAAAATCAGCGACGAAGACCTGAAACAAGCTCTCATAGAACGACGGGGCATCAGCGAAGAGAACGCCCTGCGCATCAGCCGGATGGCCAACGGCTCTTGGCTGAAAGCCATAGAAGCACTACAGGCCGACTCAGAGAACGAGCTCTTCCTGGACCTCTACATTCAACTTATGCGCCTGGCCTACCAACGTAAGATTCGCGACCTGCGCAGCTGGAGTGAGACGTTGGCAGGCTTCGGACGCGAGAAGCAGAAGCGGTTCCTGCAGTACTTCCTCCGCATGACACGTGAGAACTTCATGTACAACTTCCAGCAGCCAGAGCTGGTGTATATGAGTCAGCGCGAAGAGGAATTCGCCCGGAAATTCGCCCGTTTCATCAACGAAGCCAACGTCATCGCCATCTACAATCTGGCCAACCAAGCCATCCGCGACATAGGACAGAACGCAAACTCCAAAATTGTGTTCTTCGACTTCACCCTGCAGATGATTATCCTGCTGATTGCCAAATAAGTCACCGAAGCATCGATGCAACGAAATACCGAAACAACGAAATAAAGAAATACCGAAACAACGAAATAAAGAATGGAAAAGGACATTGAGATATGTACGGGCTGCGACCGCGGACTATACAAGCAGGCTGTCGGCAGACAGGACCGCCAGCTGAACACCTATGACTGGCTGGCTGACGTTCCGGGAAACGCAGAAAGCACCGACCTCGTGGAGGTACAATTCAAGAACACCCGCAAGGGCTACTACCACAACGTGAACAACCTGGAGCTGAAGAAAGGCGACATTGTTGCCGTAGAAGCCTCGCCAGGCCATGACATCGGTGTGGTGACACTGACGGGACGACTGGTAAAGATGCAGCTGAAGAAGGCTAACCTGAAGTCGGCAGACGACATCAAGCGCATCTACCGGCTGGCGCGTCAGACCGACATGGACAAGTTCCATGAGGCCAAGGCCCGCGAACACAGCACCATGATTGAGAGCCGCGAGATTGCCAAGGGGCTGGGGCTGAAGATGAAGATTGGCGATGTGGAGTACCAGGGAGACGGCCAGAAAGCCATCTTCTACTATATTGCCGATGAACGCGTTGACTTCCGCCAGCTCATCAAAGACCTGGCAGCCGCCTTCCATGTCCGTATAGAGATGAAGCAGATTGGTGCCCGCCAGGAGGCTGGCCGCATTGGCGGGACAGGTCCTTGCGGCCGTGAGCTGTGCTGCGCCACGTGGATGAAGAACTTCGTTTCCGTCAGCACGGGGGCAGCGCGTCACCAGGACCTCTCACTGAACCCACAGAAACTCGCCGGCATGTGTGCCAAACTGAAGTGCTGTCTCAACTATGAGGTTGACGACTACATGGAAGCTGGCCGACAGTTGCCCAGCCGCGAGGTAATCCTGCAGACACTTGATGCCGACTACTTCCTTTTCAAGAGCGACATCCTTGCCGGCATGGTGACCTACTCTACTGACAAGAACATCGCAGCCAACCTGGAGACCATCTCCGCAGAGCGTGCCAAGGAAGTCATCGAGATGAACCGTCGAGGAGAAAAGCCCGAGTCGCTACAGGCCGACGGTCAGCAGAAAGAGAAGAAAGGTCCTGTGGACCTGTTGGAAGACGGTGACATCCACCGCTTTGACAAGACCAAGAGGAAGAAAAAACGCAAGCCTCAACAGAGCCGGCCAGCAAATGGCGACAACAACGCAGAAGGTAGCCGCAACGAGGGTAACCATGCAGAGGGGCGCCACAACAGGCCACACCACAACAGGCCTCCACGTCCACAAAAGCCACAGGAGGGTACGCATGAGCAAAAAGAATAGTCTTCTTTTCCTTACGGTTGCACTGACCTTGATTCTTGCGTCGTGCAACCGTAAGACCATTTACAGTCACTACGAGCACACACCGCTGGCTGGATGGGAGAAGAACGACACCCTGAAGTTTACCGTCCCTGCCATTACCCAAAGCGGCACCTACGAAGAAGAGATTGCCCTAAGGGTAACCACCGACTATCACTTCAAGGAGCTATACCTTTTAGTAGAACAGTCCCTGCAGAATGCCGGAACGGCAAGAAGGAACACGCTACTGTGCCCTCTCGTCTCTGACGAAGGAGCCTACGAGGGGAAAGGCACCTACTACATCCAATACGTATTTCCTCTTGGCCGGATACAGCTGGAACAAGGCGAACTGCTTCATATTGACATACGCCACAACATGAAGCGCGAAATCCTGCAAGGCATCACTGACGTTGGCGTACGGCTGAAGAGGACATCTGATTAACGGCGGGTGAGGTCTCGCCCGGCGTCAATCCGCAAGAAGATAAAGAGCAGTATCGTGAACCCCCATAGGGAGGAACCTCCATAACTGAAGAACGGCAGCGGTATGCCGATGACTGGCGTCAGGCCCAGCACCATTCCCACATTGATGAAAACGTGGAAAAGGAAGATGGACAACACGCAATAGCCATAGATACGCCCGAAGTGATGCGGCTGGCGCTCTGCCAGGTGTATGAGTCTCAGGATAAGTGCCAGAAACAGCAGCAGCACGCCGGCGGACCCCACAAAACCTTCCTCCTCCCCCACGGTACAGAAGATAAAATCTGTGTCCTGCTCAGGCACAAACTTCAACTTGGTCTGCGTACCGTTCAGGAATCCCTTTCCTTCCAGTCCCCCCGAGCCTATAGCTATCTCGCTCTGATGAACGTTATAGCCCGCACCCTTCAAGTCCTCATCAAGCCCCAGCAGCACATTGATACGCGTGCGCTGATGCTCCTCCAGCACGTTGTTCAGGGCATAATCAGCTAAGCTGAAGAAGAGCAACGACCCGACGGCAAACAACCCGACGAAGGCATAGCTGTGTGTTCTGGAACCCAGTGCTTTCCAAAACAGGTAGCCGACAAGTATAATGGTAACTGCCACCTGCACCCAGAAGATGTCGAAGGGTATGACGAAGTAGGCAAAGAGGAGCATTGCAATTGTTATACCTCCGCAATATGTAAGTAGCCGAAGCGCCTCATCACGGTCACGGCAGTAGCCCCACACCATCATGATGGAGAACAACTGGATGAGCAGCATCACGGTGAACTTTCCCACGGAAATAGGTGTGCCGCCTATCATGACATCGGCAAAGCGGATGCCCACAACGAAGTAAATCACCATAGCGACTGCCGTGAACAGCACGCTGCCAGTCATTCCCTCGCGGTAGAACATCAGGAAGAAGGCGAAATAGACCAGTGCAGAGCCTGTTTCCCGCTGCAACACGATGCAGAGCATGGGGACAAAGATGAACAGCGAGGCGATGGCAAAGTCCTTCCACTGCCGAAGGTTGAAGCCATAGGTACTCATCAGCTTCGACAGGGCCAGTGCCGTAGCAAACTTGGCAAACTCCGCCGGCTGTAGTCGCAAGGGACCCAATACGAGCCATGACCGTGAGCCCTTGATACTGTGCGGGTTGAAGATAGTTGCAAAGAGCAGCAGCAGCAGCAGGGCGAAGATGATGTAGGCAAATGTCTCATAGTAGCGGTCGTCAAGCATCAGAATGACGAAACCGAGAACAATGCTGGTGCCTATCCATACGATTTGCATACCCGAACGGGTTGTCAGGGCAAAGATGTCGGTTTCACCATAGGAATAGCTGGCCCCGCACACGCTCAGCCATCCGAAGGTGAGCAAAGCCAGGTAGATGAGTATGGTGTACCAGTCGAGCGAACGCAGTACGCCGGGTTGCTTATCTATTGTCCGAACCATAGTTGATTACTCTGTGCTGGAATTCCTCGGCCTTTTTCTCAGAGGCTTCGGAGAGTTTTCCATTGATATATTGTTCCATAATCAGTCCACCGATAGGTACGCCGTAGTCGGCTCCCCATCCGCCGTTCTCGACGTAGACCGCCACCGCAATCTTTGGCTTGTCCATAGGAGCGAAGCCCATGAACACGGAGTGGTCGCGCCCGCGGTTCTGGGCAGTACCGGTCTTGCCGCATGCCATGAAGTCGTACTTGGAGAGTGCATGGCAAGTTCCGCCGAGCACAGAGGAACGCATGCCCTGTACGATATAGTCGTAGGCCGTTCGGCTTGCCATGGTCTTGTGCCGGTGGGTATAGGTGGTGTCCAGCGGTTCTCCCTCAATCTTCTTCACCACGTGGGGAACGTAGTACCAGCCGCGGTTGGCAATAGTGGCGCCGAGGTTGGCAATCTGGAGGGGCGTCGCGTTCACCTCGCCCTGTCCGATAGCGATGGAGATGATGGTCAGTCCGTTCCATGAGCCTTTGTATGCCTTGTCATAGAACTGGGCATTGGGTATGAGGCCTCGCTTTTCGCCGGGGAGGTCAATGCCAAGCCTGTAGCCGAAGCCCATGGACACCATGTAGTCACGCCAGGTATTCATGGCATTCTGAACGGTATGATACTTCGACTTGGCACCTATCATATAATAGAGGCCCCAGCAGAAGAAGCCGTTGCATGACGTTGAGATGGCCGGGACCAGCGGCAGCGGGGCCGCGTGGCCGTGACAGCCAACCTTCAGGCCCCGGTAATGGAAGCCATGGGAGCAGGGATACATGGTAGAGGGAGTGATGATGCCTTCAGACATGAAGGTAAGTCCCTGGGTGGTCTTGAAGGTGGAGCCGGGAGGATATTGCCCCATGATGCTGCGGTTGAGCAGCGGTTTGAAGGGGTTGCGGCTCAGTTCCAGATGGTTCTTGGCACGCAGTCGTCCCACCATGAGGCGCGGATCGTAACTCGGGGAGGAGACCATGCAGAGCACCTCGCCGGTGGAAGGCTCGATAGCAACGATGGAGCCTATCTTGTTCTGCATCAGCCGTTCGCCCAGCATCTGCAGCTTATAGTCTATTCCCAGTGTCAGGTTCTTTCCGGGACTGGGCTTGCGGTCGAATGCTCCGTTCTGGTAGTGTCCCTGTACACGTCCGTGGGCATCGCGCAGGAGAATCTGCACTCCCTTCTCGCCGCGCAGCTGCCGCTCATAGGAACGTTCCACACCCAGTTTGCCGATATAGTCGCCAGGCTGGTAATAGTCATCCTCTTCAATGTCAGCCGGCGACACCTCTGCCACGTCACCCAGGACGTGGGCAGCACAGTTATACTGGTACTGTCGGATGGTACGGCGCTGGACATAGAAGCCGGGGAAGCGGTACATCTTCTCCTGGAAGACGCTGAAGTCCTGGTCGGAAAGCTGGTTCATGAAAAGCTGCTGGGTGAACCGCGAATAGCCCGGATTACGGGAGCGGTCCATGATGACCTCCATGCGACGGTCGAAGTCCTCACGGGTTATGCCGAGTGTCTGGCAGAACTCCAGCGTGTCAAGCCTGCCTTTGGCCTCGTTGACGACAACCATGATGTCATAGGCTGGCTGATTGAACACCAGCAGTTTACCGTTACGGTCGGTGATGATGCCGCGTGAGGGATAGTCGATTTTCTTCAGAAAAGCATTGGAGTCGGCGCTTTTCTTGTAGTCGTCACTGGTAATCTGCAGGGAGAAAAGGCGGATAATGTATATCACCACTATCAGCGTAGCAATTCCTCCGATTACATACTTGCGTTTTTCCAGTTCATAGTCCTTCATCGACGTATGCTTTCAAGCGTTGTGACAAGGATGAGGGTAAGCAGCGTGCTGCTGAGGACACAGAGGATCCAGTGCTGCAAGTCGAAGAAAGAGAAGGACTCCAGTGTGAAGAACAACAGACAGTAGATGAGCAACATGAAGAAGGAGAGGGTGGCAAACTTCCCGTTGCCCAGCGTTACGGCCGACGACTTCAGGTTTTCAGCGGAATCACGGGGCACGAACAGTTCGAGCAGCCAAGGCTGTATCATGCCCATAAAGGTCATTGAGGCCGCCGCCACTCCCGGTGTGTTGGAGAACATATCGACACAAAGCCCCATCAGGAAGCACCATATCAGGGATGCCCAGCGGGGATAGTTACGGGGCAGGATAATGGCAAAGTAGACATACAGCAAGGGTGTAGCCACCCCATAGAGGTGGATACGTCCGAGGACAAGCCCCTGGACCAGTAGGAGTAGAAGGAAGACGGCTGCGCGCCGCAAGGTGTCAACTGCCATAGTCTGTACTTTCTTAGGGTGTTTGCATGCGTTTTAATGAGTCGGCCATGGACTTCTCGAGGTTCATGCGTTCGGCAAATGTCCTGTCGCTGATGACACAGACGTCTCTGAGGCAGGCGAAGTCAGTAGAGAGGACGACCTTCAAGCGGTAGGAGAGTCCGTCGCTGGAGTTGTAGACGTCCTTGATTTTCCCGATGAGCACTCCCTGTGGGAAGATGCTGCTGAAGCCGCTGGTCTCCACCCAGTCGCCCCGCTTGAAGCGTGCGTGACGCGGCACATCCTCGACGTAGGCGACGGCCGGGTCGCGTCCGTCCCACTTCAGGTAGCCGAAGTATCCGGTTCCGCGGATGGCACAGCTGACGCGTGAGTATACGTTCAGTACCGGCAGTACGACGCTGAAGTGGTCGGTAGCCATGTAGACGACGCCCACGATGCCATTGCCGCAGGCGACGCCCATGTCCTGCTCGACGCCGTCGGCGCGCCCGCGGTCAAGGGTTATGATGTTGTTCTTCTTGTCAACGGAGTTGGAGATGACCTTGGCGGGTATCACATGGTACCGGCTCAGGAACTGCTGTTCCTGCCGCTGGAGTACGGTGGTGTCCTGCGTCTGTTCTGCATAGAGTCTGCGCAACTGTGTCACCTGACGTTCCAGGTAGAAGTTACGCATGGTGAGTTCCTCGTTGGTGCGGGTCAGCGAGAAGAACTGCCTGACGCTGGCGTCCCACTGGTAGAGACGTCCGGTGACGGCGTTGGCCGAGGTGACCCATACGCTGTTCTGGTAGCTATTGTACTGGAACAGCAACACACCACTGGCTACCTCCAAGATGATGAAGAGCAGCCAGTGGTAGTACTTAGTGAGGAACTCAAGGAGATTTCTCATTTACCGCATCAGGAATGAGAAACGGTTGACATTGTTCAGGGCGACGCCAGCTCCCTTGGCAACGCAGTGCAAGGGGTCTTCAGCCACGATGAACGGTATGTTGATTTTGTCTGTCAGTCGCTTTGCCAGTCCTCGGAGGAGTGCTCCGCCGCCGGTCAGGTATATGCCGTTCTTCACGATGTCGGCATAAAGCTCCGGCGGTGTGTTCTCCAGTGCAGAGAGTACGGCGGTCTCGATGCGTGCCACGGTCTTGTCCAGGCAGTGGGCAATCTCCTGATAGCAGACAGGGACCTCCATGGGGAGTGCTGTGATGCGGTTCGGCCCGTGGACGATGTAGTCCTCGGGGGCTTCGTCGCCGAGGTCGGTCAGTGCGGAGCCGACGCTGATCTTGATGCGTTCGGCCATGCGTTCGGAGACCTTCACGTTATGCTGGCGCGACATGTACTCCTGGATGTCTGCGGTGAGGTCGTCGCCGGCCACCTTGATGGAGTTGTTGGCCACGATGCCTCCGAGCGAGATGACGGC
This sequence comes from uncultured Prevotellaceae bacterium, assembly GCA_946185225.1. GTDB lineage: Bacteria > Bacteroidota > Bacteroidia > Bacteroidales > Bacteroidaceae > Prevotella. The sequence goes on along the minus strand of CAMHIM010000022.1, from coordinate 12,693 downwards.
AATCTCGGTCGTGCCGCCGCCGATGTCGACAATCATGTTGCCCTCGGGTGCCTCGACGTCGATGCCGATGCCGATGGCAGCTGCCATGGGCTCGAAGAGCAGGTAGACGTCACGTCCGCCGGCGTGCTCGGCTGAGTCACGTACGGCGCGGAGCTCCACTTCCGTGGACCCCGAAGGGACGCCGATGACCATGCGGAGGGAGGTGGAGAAGAGGCGGTTGCCCGTGTGCACCATCCTGATAAGTCCGCGCATCATCTGCTCACAAGCCGAGAAGTCGGCAATGACGCCATCACGCAGGGGGCGGATGGTGCGTATGTTGTCGTGTGTCTTCTCATACATCATCTTTGCTTTCTCGCCTACGGCAATCATCTTGTCGGTACGGCGGTCAAGTGCCACGACGGAGGGCTCGTCGACCACTATCTTGTCATCGGTGATGATGATAGTGTTGGCGGTGCCAAGGTCCATGGCAATTTCCTGAACGAAACTGAAAAATCCCATTTTTCTTCTTACTTCTTTCTAATCTTCTTACCTCATGTTATTTCTCAAACCAGCTATGGATGGCTGTGTCGTAGTGTGAGCTGACGCCGAAGGCACGGGTAGCGAACATGCGGCGGTCCTCGATGTCGGTCTGTGCGCCCTTCTTGTTCAGGATGTCCAGCAGTACGGCGTATTCTGCCTTTGAGGGCACGATGACGACGTCCTTGAAGTTCTTGGCTCCGGCACGGATGAGGGAGATGCCGCCGATGTCAATCTTCTCGATGATGTCGGCTTCGGAGGCGCCGCTGGCGACTGTCTGCTCGAAGGGGTAGAGGTCGACGATGACGAGGTCGATCTCGGGAATGTCGTACTGTTTCATCTGTGCCTGGTCGCCCTCGTTGTCACGACGTGCGAGTATGCCTCCGAAGACTTTCGGATGGAGGGTCTTCACGCGGCCTCCCAGGATGGAGGGATAGGTTGTCACGTCCTCTACTTTCTGACACTCATAGCCCAGCGACTCGATGAACGTCTGGGTACCACCTGTCGAGAGGAACTTCACGCCCTCTTCGTTCAACTTCTTCAGCAGCTCGTCGAGTCCGTCCTTGTGGAATACGGAGATGAGCGCTGTCTTAATCTTCTTTGTCTCTGCCATAACAATAATATTATTTATTCCTATTTATATGCGAATTGGGCCGCAAAGGTACGAAGAAAAAAGCGAACTGCAAAAGGAAAACGGGTTTTTCTTACTTCGTTGTAGAGACGAGCAGTTTGAAAAGTGCGTGGCGCCGCTGCGACCAGTTGGAGTAGTCGTCGGCGCGCAGGGTCAGCACCTTGAAGTCGGGCCTCTGCGGTCCTCGCGGCATGAAGTCGAGGTTGCTCGTGGTGATGATGCAGGGCTTGGCATTCCCGTCGGCGACGAGGCGGTCGGCAATGGCATTGGCGCCGCCTACCTTGAACCAGCTCTCCATCGTGTCGCCCTCGCCGGGGACCAGCTGTATGAAGACGGGCATGGTGGGGGTGCCGGGCATGGGTGACATGTACCAGGCTTCCTGGCGTTCCAGGTCGTAGCCTATGCGTCCGTGGGGTATGTCGCCCTGCGAGGCGAAGTTGAAGGGTGACTTCGGGTTGTCGGCGATGCTGTACTTGAATCCGGCATCGGGGGAGAGGTACATGTTGCTGGGGTCGGCCACGCGGGTGCCGTCGACGACGAAGCAGTAGCGGAAGGTCTCGAAGAGGAAGTCGGTCACGAGGGCTTCCCACACGCCGTCGGAGTCACGGACCATAGAGATGTTGTAAGGGAGTATCTCGCTTTCCAGCTCCACCCGCCGGGCCTGCGGGGCCTTCATGCGGAAGGTGATGCCTTTCTCGCCGTACTCCGGCGAGACGACGGGCCTGGGGAAGAGGCGGGCCATGACGGTCGGGGTGAACTGCTGTTCGCGGCCGGTGGCGGCGGGTGCGGGCTGGGCGCTGGCCATGGCCTCTGCCGAGGCGTGCTCGTCGAAGAGCAGCGGCAGGGTCTTCGTCAGGAAGTAGCGGGCATTCATCCACGTATGGCCGAACTTGTCGGTGGTGAGCTCCTTGACGCTGCGGATGCCCTTGTCGTCCAGGAACTGCATGTAGTCGCGGGCATTGCCGTAGAGGAAGTCGTCCGTTCCCACGCCCAGCCAGAAGAGGTGCAGCTTGCTGTTGGTCTCCTGGGCCTGGTCGTAGACCTGCGGGATGTCGGTGGAGGTGAAGGAGCTGTAGGAGCAGAGGTAGGAGAACTTGTCGAGGTTCGACAGTCCGTTGAAGAGGGCCTGGTTGCCTCCGCGCGAGAAGCCTCCGATGGCGCGGTGGTCGCGGTCGGCGATGGTGCGGTAGCTGTTATCGATATATGGCAGGAGGTCGTCTATGAGGTCGCGGCTGAAGGGGTCGCCGCCGAAGCGTGTCTGCGGGGCAGAGGGAGCCGGCGGGGTGGCCAGCAGCTTCGTGGGATTGCCGTACGGCAGCACGACAATCATCTCGCGGGCTTCGTGGCGGGCCAGCAGGTTGTCAAGGATATAGTTCACGCGGCCCACCTTGTAGTACACCTCTTCCGTATCGGTGGTACCGCTGATGAGGTAGAACACGGGGTAGCGCTTCTGCCGGTTCTCCATGTATCCCGGCGGCAGGCACACCACGGCCTGGTTGGTGCCGCCGAGGCTCTTGGAGTAGTAGTGGATGTACTCTATGCGTCCGTGCGGGACGTTCTGGATGTCGTGCGGCAGCGGACCGTCCTTCGACTTCATCTCCAGCAGACTGTTCTTGAAGCCCTCGTTGGGGAAGTACTGGGGGTTCTCGGGGTCCATGACACTTACGCCGTCCACGATGAAGCAGTAAGGATATATGTCGGGGGCTGCCGGGCCGAGGGTGACGCTCCACAGACCTGTGGCGGCATCGCGCTGCATGGCCTTCCTTCCGGCAAACTGGACGTCCACCATGACGGTCTTGGCAGAGTCGTTCTTGTAGTTAAACGTCACGGTACCGTCGCCGTGACACAGGGGCTGCGCACTCGCGGCGGAAGCACACAGCAGGGCTGTCAGGCTGGATAATAAGTTTTTCATACTACTGACTGATAAGATACGGAACCTACAGGCGGCGCTAAGTCGTACAGAAAGGTCCGGTTGGGTGTTATAGGTCTTAGTTGCTTTTCGGAAACAAAGATAATCATTTTGGGCGGAAAAGGGGTTATCCGAAAGTGCAAATATTGTTAATTTGCGTTTTTGGCATCGTCACACGGTCTCCGGAAGAAACAACAGTGGCGGTTTCCGACCCCTTAGAACTAATGGTTTTGTCAAGAAAAATGGCCAGATTTTAACACTTCGGAACGACCCCTTCCAGCATCGTCCGGAAGCGTTTTCCGGACGAAGTCGGAGGAAAACGTCCTTCGTAATCCGTACTTCAGAACACAATAACCGACATGACGACCAACAAAACGGCTGATTCCTGCCATTTTGGTACCGGCAAACTCGTCGAAAGACGGCACCTTTCGGGGTGAGAAACGGCACCTTTCGACCCGAAAGATGCCGTCTTTCAAAAAGAACAAAGCAGGGCCAAAAGGACAGAACCGCATAACACACTGAACGTCAAAGAAATACAAAACACCCTTCATTTTCGCATTTTTTCGGGCAAACGAGCAGTTGCTGGCAAATTTTCGATTCTCACGAGAGCATTTGTAAAGGTTTTTCGTAACCGGAAAACAAAAGCAGAGACACCGTTCCGGAGAACGACGGCGCCCACTCCACAGAACGACGGCAACCACTCCGCAGGACACCGGCAACCACTCCGCAGAACGACGGCAACCACTCCGCAGGAACAAAAAAAGGGCAGTCGACGGAAAAAGTCCGTAACTGCCTCTCTTGCTGCCTCAGCACTCGTAGCGGGAGCCGGGATTGAACCGGCGACCTCATGATTATGAATCATGCGCTCTAACCAGCTGAGCTATCCCGCCATCTGCGTTTTTGCGGGTGCAAAGGTAACACTATTTTTCTTATTTGCAAATTTTTCCCCAAGAAATTTATGTTATTTGGTGGAAAATATGTAATTTTGCCCCCATAACAGATGAGCGACCGACTCTCATCGGTCTCTATGGAAACATGAAGAAACAAAGACTCGACATTGAATACCCCCTGACAACGAAGTCAGAACACATCGTATGGGAGCAGATCAGCAGCCCCCACGGACTGGAGCGGTGGATTGCCGACCACGTGACCGACGAGGGCGACGGACGCTACACCTTCACCTGGGGAGAGCCCTGGACGCAGCAGCACACACTGAGCGCGTACATCGTACAGAAGGACGAGAACAGCCTCATCAGGTTCCGCTGGACGGAAGAGGAAGACGAGGACGCCTACTGGGAAATGCGCATCGGGCGCAGCGAGCTCACGGGCCACCTGGACCTCATCATCACCGACTACGCCTGGGCAGAGGACATGGACGACCTGCGCGGACTGTGGGACGGCAACCTGGAACGGCTGCACAACTACAGCGGACTATAAGAAGGACGCAAGGGAATAAACATGTTCCGATTCAGAAAACTCGACATATTCATCGCCAAGCAGTTCCTGCTGCTGTTCGTGGCCACCTTCTTCATCTGCCTCTTCGTGCTGATGATGCAGTTCCTGTGGCAGTACATCGACAACCTGATAGGCAAGGGACTCTCACTGGACGTGCTGGCCAGGTTCTTCTGGTACATGGCCCTCTTCCTCATACCGCAGGCCCTGCAGCTGGCCATCCTCCTCTCGTCGCTCATCACCTTCGGCAACCTCGGCGAGAGCAGCGAGCTGACAGCCATCAAGGCAGCAGGCATCTCCATGCTACAGGCCATGCGGCCCGTCATCGTCATCGTCCTGCTCATCACAGCCACCTCCTACTACTTCCAGAACGTCATAGGCCCCAACGCCCACAAGTCGCTCAGGCAGCTGATGATATCCATGAAGCAGAAAAGCCCAGAGCTGGAAATCCCCGAGGGAGTCTTCTACGACGGCATACCGGGCAGCAACATCTACGTCACCAAGAAGAACCTGGACACGGGCATGCTCTACGGCATCACCATCTACCGCATGAACGGCAGCTACGAGGACCAGGCCATCATCCTGGCCGACTCAGGCATGCTGCAGTCCACCGCCGAGAAGAAGCACCTGCTGCTGACACTCTGGAGCGGGGAATGGTTCGAGAACATGCAGCAGCAGGAAGTAGCCGGCAGCGCCAGCATCCCCTACCGCCGCGAGACATTCAGCTACAAGAAGATACTGCTCGACTTCGACGGGGAATTCAACATGACCGACGCCGCGAACATCGCCTCCTCGGCATCGTCGAAGAGCACTGCCAGACTGCTGCACGACCTGGACTCCCTGCGCGAGTACAACGACTCGACAGGAAGAGCCTTCTTCCAGGAAGCCAAGAACAACACCTTCTTCCTGCCGCCCCTGCCGAAAAAGGACTCACTGAGAGCCCTCAAGGACGCCGCAAGAGGAGCCGTCAACCTGGACACACTCTTCAACAACCTCACCACCGCCGAGAAGCAGTCCGTCATCAGCGCCGCAGCACAGGACGCACGCATGGAAAGCAGCAGCCTCGAGATGCGCGAAGACTACGCCAGACAGCAGAACCGCCAGGAACGCATACACATGATAGAAGTCATGTACAAGATGACACTCGCACTCTCATGCCTCATCTTCCTCTTCATCGGAGCACCCCTCGGAGCCATCATCCGCAAGGGAGGACTGGGCATGCCCGTCGTCATCTCCGTGCTGGTATTCATCGTCTACTACATCTTCGACAACTCCGGACGCAAGATGGCAAAGGACGACAACTGGGACGTCTACTTCGGCGTGTGGCTGTCAACCGCCGTACTGGCACCCCTGGCGGTATTCCTTACCTACAAGGCCAACAACGACTCCACCGTCTTCAACGCCGACCTGTACAAGGAACTGCTCCGCAGAATGCTCGGACTGCGCCTGAAACGCAACGTCACCCGCAAGGAGGTCATCATCGACACGCCCGACTACCAGGCAGACGCCCGCATGCTGCGCAACGTCAGCACCGAAATCAGCCAGTACTCCGAGGAGCACAAGCTGCTACGCTGGCCCAACCCCCTGAGCGTCTTCTTCAAAGCAGGCGACGACCAGAAGATAGAACACATCAGCGCCCAGCTGGAGGAAGCCATCGAGGACCTGGGGAACACACGCGACAAGCGCATCCTCTCCAGACTGAACCACTACCCCATCCTGGCCACACACGCCCACACACGCCCCTTCCGGCGCAGGTGGCTCAACGCCGTGACGGGAATATTCCTGCCTACGGGCGTGTTCTTCTACTTCCGCATGATACGATTCCGACTCAGGCTCTACAAGGACCTGCACGACATACGACACACCACCGACAGAATCCTGCCCCGCATCGACCAGCTGGCAGGCGCCGGACAATAGCCTCCTTTTAAATAATGTATAATATATGGAAGAACAATTCAAGCTTAACACCATAGAGGAAGCCGTACAGGACTTCCAGCAGGGCAAGTTCGTCATCGTAGTCGACGACGAGGACCGCGAGAACGAAGGCGACCTCATCTGCGCCGCCGAAATGATTACGCCGGAGATGGTCAACTTCATGCTGAAGCACGCACGAGGCGTGCTCTGCGCACCCATCACCCTGAGCCGCAGCGAAGAACTGGACCTGCCCCGACAGGTGGAAGACAACACATCGGTGCTCGGAACCCCCTTCACCATCACCGTCGACAAGCTCGAAGGATGCACCACCGGCGTCAGCGCCCACGACCGCGCCGCCACCATCCGCGCACTGGCCGACCCAGCATCGACACCCCAGACCTTCGGACGACCGGGACACATCAACCCCCTGTATGCCCAGGACAACGGCGTACTCAGACGCAGCGGACACACCGAAGCTGCCGTAGACCTATGCCGGCTCGCCGGACTCTACCCCGCAGGAGCACTCATGGAAATCATGAACGACGACGGCACAATGGCACGCATGCCGGAACTCCAGGTGTTCGCCAGGCAGCACAGCCTCAAAATCATCACCATCAAGGACCTCATCGCCTACCGGCTCCGCCAGGAGTCACTCATCGAAGTAGGAGTAGAAGCCGACATGCCCACAGAATACGGACACTTCCGCATCATACCCTTCAAGCAGAAGTCAAACGGACAGGAGCACTTCGCACTCATCAAGGGCGAATGGCGCGAGGACGAGCCCATACTCGTCAGAGTACACTCCAGCTGCATGACGGGCGACATTCTCGGCTCCAAGCGGTGCGACTGCGGAGAACAGCTGCACAAAGCCATGCAGAAGATTGAGCAGGAAGGCAAAGGCGTCATCGTCTACATGCAGCAGGAAGGACGAGGCATCGGGCTGATGAACAAACTCGCCGCATACAAGCTACAGGAGGAAGGCTACGACACCGTCGACGCCAACCTATGCCTGGGCTTCAAGGCCGACGAACGGGACTACGGCTGCGGAGCACAGATGCTGCGCCACCTCGGCGTACACAAGATGCGGCTGATGACGAACAACCCCGTCAAGCGCGTCGGACTGGAGGCCTACGGACTGGAAATCGTCGAGAACGTACCCATCGAAGTCACCCCCAACAAGTACAACCTGCGATACCTCAAGACCAAGCAGGACCGCATGGGACACACGCTGCACCTATAACAGACAAGGCACCGCTTTGCCAGCCAAGATGTCAGGCTGTCATCCGCACGGGCACAAACCTGAAAAAAGTGACACTTTTCTTGGGCAATAACAAAATAATTGCTACCTTTGCACGCTAAGAACACAAACTGACCAAACAATATGGCACAACTATCACAACGTCTGCAGCGGCTCGCGCCGTCAGCCACACTGGCTATGTCACAGAAAAGCTCTGAGATGAAGGCTCAGGGCATTGACGTTATCAACATGAGTGTCGGAGAACCCGACTTCAACACCCCAGACCACATCAAGGAAGCCGCCAAAATGGCCGTCGACGAGAACTACTCACGCTACTCGCCAGTGCCCGGATACCCGGAACTGCGACAGGCCATAGCCCGCAAACTGGAGCGGGAGAACAAGCTGCACTACTCGCCCGCGGAAATCCTTGTGTCGAACGGCGCCAAGCAGAGCGTGTGCAACACCATCATGGCACTGGTCAACGACGGCGAGGAGGTCATCATCCCCGCACCCTACTGGGTCAGCTACCCCCAGATGGTGAAACTGGCCGGCGGAGAGCCCGTCATCGTTGAGGCCACCTTCGAGCAGAACTTCAAGATGACCGCAGAACAGCTGGAAGCAGCCATCACGCCCAAGACACGCATGATTATCCTCTGCTCGCCGAGCAACCCCACGGGAAGCGTCTACAGCCGCGAGGAACTCAAGGCACTGGCCGACGTCATCCTGAAGCACGACGACCTCTTCGTGCTGGCCGACGAGATCTACGAGCACATCAACTACGTGGGACACCACGAAAGCATCGCACAGTTCCCCGGCATGAAGGAACGTGCCATCATCGTCAACGGCGTCTCCAAGGCATACGCCATGACCGGATGGCGCATCGGATACATCGCAGCACCGGAGTGGATTGTCAAAGGATGCAACAAGCTACAGGGACAATACACCAGCGGCCCATGCTCCGTCAGCCAGAAAGCAGCCGAGTTCGCCTACACCCAGAGCCAGCAGTGCGTGGAAGACATGCGACAGGCCTTTGAGCGCCGCCGGGACCTCATCGTCAAACTGGCGAAGGACATCCCCGGACTGGAAGTCAACGTCCCCGAGGGAGCCTTCTACCTCTTCCCCAAATGCAGCAGCTTCTACGGCAAGACAGCACCCAACGGTTCACCCATTGGGAACTCCACCGATTTAGCCATGTTCCTTCTGGAGGAAGGACACGTGGCAACAGTGGGCGGAGACGCCTTCGGTGACCCAGACTGCTTCCGCATGAGCTACGCCACCAGCGACGAAAACATCGTCGAAGCCATGCGCAGAATCAAGGACACATTGGCGAAATTGAAATAAATCAAGTTAAAAGATGCAAAATAATAAGGCAATACGCTTTTATTTGCTATCTTTGCGAAGTCATTAACGTTAAAACCGAACTATTTTCAAACTTAATTATTTAATAACTAAAAATTTAACAAAAACATTATGGCAACTACAACAAAGGCTGCTGCCCCAGCCAAGAAAAACTCGGGCTTCAAAGGCGTGAAGGACGCATGGATCATCCTCGTCATCTGCTGCATTCTGGCTTACTGCTTCTACTTCTTCGTACTGGGTGACCCCAGCCACTTCCAGGGCGGCGACCGTAGCGGACACCCCGCTGACCTGATGGGTACCGTGTACAAAGGCGGTTTCGTGGTAGGTCTTATCATCACACTGTTGCTCACCGTTATCGTACTGGGCGTAGAGCGTTTCTTCGCCATCAAGAGTGCTTCCGGCAAAATCAACCTGGCCAAGTTCACCGCTCAGGTAAAGGCTGCCATCAAGGACCAGAAGTTCAACGAGGCCAAGGCTCTGTGCGACAAGATGCAGGGTTCTGTTGCCAACGTTGTGATGGCTTCCATCAAGATGTACGAGACCGTTGAAGGCGATACCACACTGAAGAAGGCACAGAAGATTTCCAAGATCCAGCAGGCTCACGAAGAGGCTACCCAGCTGGAGATGCCTACCCTGACCATGAACCTCCCAATGGTTGCTACCATCGTATCTCTGGGTACCCTGACCGCTCTGTTCGGTACTGTGCTCGGTATGATCGGATCGTTCCAGGCTCTGTCTGCCGGCGGCGGTGCTGACTCTATGGCTCTGTCTGCAGGTATTTCCGAGGCTCTGGTCAACACGGCTTCCGGTATCTTGACATCATGGGTTGCTACCGTTGTCTACAACTACTTCTCTAACAAGATTGACAAACTGACGTTTGCTCTTGACGAGGTTGGTTACACTATCGCTGCTACATACGACTCTAACCACACCGAGGCATAATTGTTTTACCTTTTAATTAGCGAGTTAATCAATGGGTAAAATCAAAATTGAGAAAAAAGACATCTGGATCGACATGACGCCAATGTCGGACGTGATGACCCTGTTGCTCTGCTTCTTCATGTTGACATCAACATTCCTGACGCCAGAGCCTGTACAGGTCAACACCCCGAGTTCCGTGTCCGAGGTCAAGGTGCCCGAAAACGATGTGCTCAACATCCTGGTCTCGCCAGAGGGCAACATCTACGTGGGTTCCGAGAACAAGAACACGATGGTGGACATGATGCAGACGGTGACCGACAAATTCGGCATCTCACTGAATGCTACACAGCTGAAGCACTTCCGTGAGGACGCTATGATCGGAGCACCTATGGCTGCCTTCGCCGACTACTATAATCTCGACACCGAGAAGATGGGCGAAGCCATTCAGAAGTTGAGCATCCCTCTCGACAGTATCGACGGAGGGAAGAGTGAGTTCCAGGAGTGGGTAACGGCTGCTCGCGAGTCCAACCCCGACATCCGCATAGCCATCAAGGCAGACGCCAAGACGTCATACGCCGTGGTGAAGAAGATGATGTCGGAACTGCAGGACATGAACGAAAACCGCTACCAGCTGATTACTAATCTTGACACTAAAAAACAGGCGGAGATCTAAGATATGGCAAAAAAGAAAGCAAGTAAGCAGAAAAAGATGGACACCCGCGTGAACTTCACGCCGATGGTGGACATGATGATGCTTCTGATTACGTTCTTCATGCTCTGTACGACGTTGAGCAAGCCTCAGGCCATGCAGCTGACGATGCCGAGTAATGACGAGAACATGTCCAAGGAGGACAAGTCGGTGACGAAGGCTTCGTACACCATCACGCTCTACCTTGGTGCAGAAGATAAAATCTACTATATTGAAGGTCTGCCTGAATACGAGAACCCCGAGTGCATGAAAGAAACCACCTGGGGTAAGGACGGTGTCCGCAAACTCCTTATTGAACACATTACCGAGGACGGATTCAGCCCCGTTGCAAAGGTAATGATGGCCAAGAAGAAACTGGACAAGAAAAAGGCAGAAATGGGCGAGCGATTCACAAAAGAGGCCTACGAGAAGGAACTTTCCGAAATCCGCAGCGGTAACAATGTGGACGGCGAGAAAATCCAGACGCTGACCGTGATTATCAAACCCCTCGACGTTTCTACCTACGACAACATGGTACAGGCTCTTGATGAGATGCTGGTTTGCAGCATCGGTAAGTATGTAATTGACAAGGTGAACGAGGACGATGAGAAGCTTCTCACGCTGAAGGGCATCAAGTATACCAAAGAATAAAAGAAAGGATTAGAGCTATGTCAAAAGTAGATCTTATAAGCGACGGATGGGTTGACCTTGTCTTTGAAGGCAAGAATCAAGCCTACGGTGCCTACCAGCTCCGCAAGGACACAGGCAAACGTAACGTCAAGGCCTTGACTGTGGTATTGATTGCCATTGCTGCCATCTTCCTTGCCGTCATTGCCAACGTGGCCATTCAGAACGCCATCAAGCAGAATGTCTCCGTGGAAACGGACGTTGAATTGTCAAAACTCTCGCAGAAGAAGGAAGCGAAAGTAGAGCGCAAGGAACCCGTCAAGGTAGAAATGGAGCAGAGAGTAGTCGAGAAGGTGAAGAGCTCCGTGAAATTCACCGCTCCTGAGATTAAGAAAGACGACGAGGTAAAGCCTGAGGACGAAATCAAGTCACAGGATGACCTGGCCAAGACCAACACCGCTATCGGTACCTTCGATGTGAAAGGTAACGACGAGGCAGAAGGTGAGGTGCTGAAAGCCAAGGAAGTCGTCGTCGACGAAAAACCGAAGGAAGAAGAGACCAAGGTCTTCGACGTGGTAGAACAGATGCCTTCATTCCCCGGTGGTGACGCCGAGCTGATGAAGTACCTGTCAAGCCACATCAAGTATCCGGTTGTTGCCGAGGAAAACGGCATCCAGGGACGCGTCATCGCTACCTTCGTGGTTGAGCGCGACGGTTCTATCAGCGACGTGAAGGTCATCAAGTCTGTTGACCCCTCACTCGACAAGGAGGCCATCCGCGTGCTGAAGAGCATGCCGAAATGGATTCCCGGCCGTCAGAACGGTTCTGCCGTACGTGTAAAGTACACAGTGCCCGTGACCTTCAGACTACAGTAAACATGAACAGAAACTCATTCGATAAGAACATCGGATTAGCACTTATTTTAGGCTTGTTCCTCGCTTGTGGGAACAAGCCTAAAAATAGTCTAAGCTATGACTACGAGAAGGCCGCATCCAACTTCACGGCCGACGAGAGTCTTTACCCCATCCTCGACGAGGAACTGGATGTGTTCAACGCCCTCCACGCCGAGGGAGAAATCACACCCGACTACACCAATCAGGAAGAAGCCATTGCCCGTTTGATGAAGAACGAGACATGGCTAGCCTTCGCTGCACGCTCGCTGTCAGAGAAAGAACTGGAAAACCTGAAAGCCCGCAGCTTCATGCCCAGAGTCATACCTATCGCCTATGACGGGTTAGCCATCATCGTGAACAATGCCAACAAGGACACTTGCATCACAGTGAAGGACTTTGCACGGATTCTGAGCGGAGAAGTTAAACAGTGGAAGGAAATCTATCCCCAGTCACGACTAGGAGAGATAGACGTCGTTTTCGACAACCCCAAGTCAAGCACCGTCACCTACTGCGTCGACTCCATTCTGAACGGAAGACCTATCGACA
>CAMHIM010000021.1 GCA_946185225.1 uncultured Prevotellaceae bacterium | reverse complement strand
GCCGACCTTTCGACCCGCAAAAGCCGACCTTTCGACCCGCAAAAGCCGACCTTTCGACCCGCAAAAGCCGACCTTTCAAACAGAGACACGGCATCCCTCCCGCCGACAAGGTGTTTTCCCCCTTCTGACGTGCGAGGAGACAGGCAGACGGGGTGGGGTGCGTGGCACGGTGACGGGTGACCAGACGGGACGATGTGAATTTTTTTAGCGGAACCGTGCGACATACGGTTCTTTTTTTGTACTTTTGCAACGGCAGAGTGATGAAGTCTGCTGGCCGTGACTCATGATAAGACGTACAGGCAACCGCATCAGATACTCGCTCACCGCCCAGGTATCGCTCTGGGTGGTGGGGTTTGCTGTCGTGCTGTTCGTCGCCGCCCTGCTGGTCATGTCCCACTATGCGCGTCAGGGCATTTACCGCGAGGCCATGGAGAAGGCGCAGCAGACGCTGCGCACCACAGAGTTGCGCATTGACAACACACTGAACGAGGTGGAGACGGCTGCCCGCAGCATGCACTGGTACGTGGAGCACCACCTGGACCAGCCCGAACTCATGGACAGCCTGTGTCGCCAGATGCTGCTGTCGAACCCGCACCTGCAGGGGTGCGCCGTGGCCTTCGAACCCGGCATGTACCCGCAGTACGGCACTTACCATGAGGTGTATGCCTACCGTAGTCACCACGACACGACGCGGATATGCGTAGCCGTCAACAGCGGCCGACAACCATACACTCGCCAGGAGTGGTACTTCATGCCGCTGCATCTGGACGCTCCGACGTGGATTGACCCCTACGTGGACGATGCCGAGGGCGAACAGTCGTTCGTCACGTCTTTCGGCATGCCGCTGCACGACAGCCGTGGCGAGGTGGTGGGCGTGCTGTCGGCCGACATCTCCATGCAGTGGTTTGCCGACCTGGTGCTCTCCATGCGCCCCTTCCCGAACTCGCACGCCACCGTCATGAGCAGCGACGGACACCTCATCATACACCCTGACAGCACGCTCCACGACCACGAGGCATACTTCGCACAGGCTAACACGGACGTGACCAGCGAGGGACACCTGGCGGCCATCTCCATGAAGACGGGGCACGGCGGACACTGTCTCATACACGTCGACGGCGTGCCGAGCTTCATCTTCTACCACCCCTTCGAGAACACCGGATGGAGCGTGGCCATCGTCTGTCCCGAGAGCGACGTCTTCGGTGCTTACCGAACGCTGCAGCACTACACGCTGCTCATCAGTCTGACGGGGCTGCTGCTGATAGTGCTCTTCTGTCTCTACGTCTGCCACCGCCAGCTCTTGCCCCTGCAGTATCTGGCCGACGCGGCCCGCCGCATGGCCCAGGGCCACTACGACGAGCCTGTACGCGAGAGCCGGAGGACGGACGAGGTGGGGTACGTGCAGAACACCTTCCGCCAGATGCAGCAGAGCATCAGTACACACATTGCGCAAATCAGCCATCACACTGAACTGCAGCGACGCCACAACGACAGTCTGCGCCTGGCCTATGAGCAGGCTCGCGAGGCTGACCGCATGAAGGACGCAGTCATCTTGAACATGTCTGACCACATGGAGCAGTCGGTCAAGGCCATCAAGACCATTGTCGACGACTTCAGCCAGCGGGCGACGGCGATGGATGCCGAGGCGTATAACGGGATGGCTGACGAGATACAGGTACACACCGACAGGACCACCGAGCTGCTGGGGCGTCTGCTCGATATTGCAGACAGAAAGGAGACCGCCGGATGATAGAGATGAGGAAGCATATACGCCAGTCGCTGTCGACGCGTCTCAGCATCGAGATACTTGCCGTCGTCGCCGCCGTCTTCCTGCTGTCGCTCGGATTCCTGTTCCGGCAGTCGCGGAGCATGATACGTCAGGAGGCCATTGAGGAGGCCTCGCACGTGCTCGACAACACGGCCCTGCGCGTGCAGGACTGTCTGGCTGAGGTGGAGACGGCCACGCGTAACATGCTGTGGCTCATTGACCGACACCACGACACTGACTCGCTGCTGCGCTACACCCGTCGCATCGTCGACCTCAACCCCAGCGTCAGCGGATGCTCCATCACCATGGAGCCTGACTACTACCCCCAGTTCAACCATGGCTTCTCGGCCTACTCCGTCCGCACCGGCGACTCGGTGACTACCGTCCGCGAGGCAGACTACGACTACTACCAGAAGGTGTGGTACAAGACTCCCCGTCAGCAAGGCGGACCGTGCTGGGTGGACCCCTACGACGACTTCAACAGCGGCACACTGTCGAGTCCGGAGATGATTGCCTCCTACTGCGTGCCGTTGCGCGACGAGCGGCGACGCTTCATCGGCGTCGTTGCCACTGACCTGCTGCTGGAGCGGCTGGCACAGACCGTCACCACCGAACATCCCTACAAGCGTTCCTACTGTGTCATGCTTGGAGCCGACGGCCACTACTTCGTACACCCCGACACTGCTAAGCTGCTGCGGCAGACCATCTTCACCGGTGCCGACCCCCGACGCAATGCTGACATCATAGCAATCGGGCAGGCCATGACCAAGGGGCAGACGGGGCATGCGGAAATCAGTGTCAACGGCGAGCGTCACATCGTCCTCTACCGTCCCCTGAAAGGTACGCAGTGGAGCGTTGCACTGGTCTGCCCGGCAGGTGAGATGCTGCGCGGCTACAACCGGCTTAACTATATCCTCCTGCCGCTGTTCATCGTTGGTCTGGTGCTCCTCGTCGGCGGGTGTCACCGCATCGTGCTGCACTTCATACAGCCGCTGGGACGACTCGCTGCTGAACTGCGTCAGATACGTGACGGCCAGTACAAGGAACCGCTCTCCGCCAGCCAGCGCACCGACATGATAGGACTGCTGCAGAACAGCTTCTGCCAAATGCAACAGGCCATCAGCCGCCATATCGGTGAGGTGGAGCAGGCCAACCTACAGGCAGAGCAGCGCAGCAGGGAACTCGAGAAGGCCACCCGGATGGCGCAGGAAGCCAGCGAACAGAAGACGCAGTTCATGCAGGACATGTCGCACCAGATACGTACGCCGCTCAACATCGTACAGGGATTCGCACAGGTCATCCGGGATGGCTACGACATGATTCCCGATGACGAGAAACAGCAGATTGCCGATACCATGAGCGTGCAGACGCACGCCTTGTACGCCATTGTCAGGAAACTGCTTGACACCTCCCTTCTGGAGAATCCTGAAGCCATACGCGTCAGTGACGTTGTGGACTGCAACGGGCTGGCCCGTGAGGCAGTGCGCCAGGCCACTCACCAGGCTGTATACACTGCCGCACTGAGTCTTCAGAGCAGCGTTGACGATACCCTGACCATCACCACCAACCGCAATTACCTGATTCTCGTCATTACCGAACTACTCGTCAACGCCCTCCACTTCACCCCAGTGGGTTCCGTCGTCCTGCGTGTCGAAGTCGTAGGCCAGTTGTCCGGCGAACAGGCCGTGCGCTTCACCGTGGAGGACACAGGACCCGGCATCCCCGCCGACAAGACCGATGTCATCTTCAACAAGTTTACCAAACTCGACATGTTCTCCGAAGGTCTCGGCCTCGGACTCTTTCTCTGCCGTCGCGTAGCCCTCCTCATCGGGGCTTCCCTCATCCTCGACACACGCTATACCGGAGGCAGCCGCTTCGTGCTTGACGTACCGCTGAAGACAATATGAAGATACAGGACCTGCAGACACTATACGCCAACCACCCGCTGGTAGCGGGGCTGGCCAAGGCCGTGAAGGACGAACGAGTCCGTACCGTCCCCCTGCGGGGAATGGTGGGCTCGGCGGCTCCCATGGTGTTCAGCGCGCTGGCCCTGAAGCAGCCTGTCAGCATCCTTTTCGTCCTTCAGGATGCAGAGGAGGCCGGCTACTTCTACCATGACCTCAGCCAGGTGATGGATGCGCAGAGCGGGGAGACGACATCCTCCAGTAGCCGCGTGCTGTTCTTCCCCAGCAGCTACCGCCGCGCCGTCAAGTATGCACAGAAGGATGCTGCCAGCGAGATACTGCGTACGGAGACGCTGTCGAGCCTGTCGGCCAGCACGGGAATGCTCTATGTCGTGACCTATCCGGAGGCAGTAGCCGAGACGGTGGTGTCGAAACGACGCCTGGACGACCGCACGCTAACCCTGACACAGGGCCAGCGGACGGCTATGGAGAACGTAGAGCAGACGCTGCGCGACTTCGGCTTCCGGGAGGTGGACTACGTCTACGAGCCCGGACAGTTTGCCGTGCGCGGCAGCATACTGGACGTCTTCAGCTACAGCTGCGAACTGCCGTTCCGCGTGGACTTCTTTGGCGACGAGATAGACTCGCTCCGTACGTTTGAGGTAGAGGACCAGCTGTCGCGCGAACGCCGCGAACGCATTGACATCGTGCCGGAACTGTCGGGCATCAGCGAGGAGCGGGAGTCGCTGCTGGCCTTCCTGCCGAAGGGCATGATGCTGGCCGCCAAGAGCATGGACTTCGTCGCCGATGCCGTGGAGCGCACCTACCAGGAGGGCTTCTCGGCACAGGCCGTCCGCGAACGGCTGGAGACGGCTACGGAGATGGAACGGAAGGAGATGGAACAGCAGCTGCGGCGCGAGAGCCAGCTCGTTACAGGCACTCAGTTCAGGCGCGAGGCCGCCGCCTTCCGGCACATCGTGCTCGCGTCGGACGAACGCTCGGCGACCCTGACGATGCATGCCGCCCCGCAGCCCCTGTTCCACAAGAACTTCGACCTGCTCAAGCAGACGATGGAGGACTACCAGCTGAAAGGCTACCACCTCTACATCCTGGCCGACAGCCAGAAGCAGCAGGAACGCCTGAAGGAGATACTCCCCCTGGACTTCGTGCCCGTGGACCACACTCTGCACGAGGGCTACGTGGACCACGACCTGCGACTGTGCTTCTTCACCGACCACCAGATATTCGACCGCTTCCATAAGTACAACCTCAAGAGCGACAAGGCACGTACGGGCAAGGTGGCACTGACGCTCAAGGAGCTGCAGCAGTTTGAGGTGGGCGACTACATCGTCCACGTGGACCACGGAATCGGCCGCTTCGGCGGACTCGTGCGCATGCCGCAGGGAACGGGCTATCAGGAGATGATAAAGATAACCTACCAGCGCGGTGACTCCATCTATGTCAGCATACACTCCCTATACAAGGTGTCCAAATACAAGTCGCAGGACGGCGGACAGCCCCCGCGGCTCTCCACGCTCGGCACAGGACAGTGGGAGCGGCTCAAGGAACGCACCAAGAAGCATATTAAGGACATTGCGCGCGACCTCATCAAGCTGTACGCTTCCCGCCGCCGCGAGAAGGGCTTCGCCTTCAGCCACGACAGCTACCTGCAGCACGAGCTGGAGGCCTCGTTCCTCTATGAGGACACGCCCGACCAGCTGAAGGCTACGCAGGACGTGAAGGCCGACATGGAGCAGGCCAAGCCCATGGACCGGCTGGTGTGCGGCGACGTGGGGTTCGGCAAGACCGAGGTGGCCGTGCGCGCCGCCTTCAAGGCCGCTGCCGACGGCAAGCAGGTGGCCGTCCTCGTGCCTACGACGGTGCTGGCCTACCAGCACTACCGCACCTTCTCAGGAAGACTGAAGGACATGCCGGTGCGCGTGGACTATCTCACACGTGCCAGGACAGCCAGGCAGACAACGGCCCTGCTGAAGGACCTGGCCGACGGCAAGGTGGACATCCTTATCGGTACCCACAAGCTGATAGGAAAGACCGTGAAGTTCAAGGACCTGGGGCTCCTCATCATTGACGAGGAACAGAAGTTCGGCGTGTCAACCAAGGAGAAACTGCGACAGCTGAAAACCAATGTCGACACGCTGACCTTGTCGGCCACGCCCATCCCCCGTACGCTGCAGTTCTCACTCGTCGGAGCGCGAGACCTCAGCGTCATACAGACACCGCCGCCCAACCGCTACCCCATACAGACGGAGATACACACCTTCTCGGCCGACATCATCGCCGATGCCATCAACTTCGAGATGTCGCGCAACGGGCAGGTGTACTTCGTCAACAACCGCATCAGCGACCTGCAGCACATTGCGGAGATGATACACAAGTACGTCCCCGACGCGCGTGTGGCCATCGGACACGGACAGATGAAGCCCGAGGAGCTGGAACAGATTGTCCTGGACTTCTCCAACTACGACTACGACGTGCTGCTCTCAACAACCATCGTGGAGAACGGCATAGACATACCCAACGCCAACACCATCATCATCAACGCCGCCCAGAACTTCGGACTCTCAGACCTGCACCAGATGCGAGGGCGCGTGGGACGCGGCAACCGAAAGGCCTTCTGCTACCTGCTGGCACCCCCGCTGGCCGCGCTCCCCGTTGACGGACGGCGGCGCCTGGAGGCACTGGAGAACTTCTCGGAACTGGGAAGCGGCATCAACATCGCCATGCAGGACCTGGACATCCGCGGTGCCGGAAACCTGCTGGGAGCAGAGCAGAGCGGATTCATCTCGGACCTGGGCTATGAGACGTACATGAAGATACTGAACGAGGCCATGACGGAGCTGCGGAATGCAGAAGCCCCCCGCGAATCGGAGGGCTGGCTTCTGCCAGGGGGCAAAGAACGTAGTGGTGAGAACTTTGTATCGGACTGCGCCCTCGAGAGCGATCTGGAGATGTACTTCCCCGACCAGTACGTACCTGCGGACTCGGAGCGCATGCTGCTCTACCGCGAACTGGACAATACGCGCGACGACAATGAGCTGGAAGCCTACCGCCAGCGGCTGGTAGACCGCTTCGGACCGCTGCCCCATCAAGCACAGGAACTGCTCCACGTGGTGGCCTTGAGGCGTTACGGCAAGGCACTGGGGTGTGAGCGCATCATGCTCAAGCAGGGACGCATGTACCTCTACTTCGTCAGCAGTGAGAACAGCCCCTACTACCAGAGTGAGGTCTTCGGGCGCATCATCAACTACGTGGCAGCCAACGTGCACCGCTGCAACTTCCGTGAACAGCAGGGGAAACGCTCCATGGTGGTGGCCGACGTGCCCAGCGTCGGCGAGGCTCTGGCGATACTGAAGGCTATATGATTCCTTTGCTTGTGTCATTTTGTCTTCCCGATATGACTAAATGGCGGATATTCCTACTCTGGCATCTCTCTTGCATTACTGATAGCGAAGACCACCGGAACTCCGGAGGTCTCCGAAACAGAATGTATCACTTAAAGTATAATTAGGAGGTAAAGATTATGATGCCAATGATGAGAACAAACAGCTGGATTCCCGCAGTGTTCAACGACTTGTTTTACAACGATGTAATGCCGAAGACCAATGCTACGGCACCTGCCATCAACGTCAAGGAAAATGACAAGGCCTATACCGTAGAAGTGGCTGCTCCAGGCATGACAAAGGACGACTTCAACGTGCACATCAACGACGAGGGCAACCTCGTCATCAAGATGGAGCAGAAGAACGAGAAGAAGGAGGAAGACAAGAACAGTCGTTACCTGCGCCGCGAGTTCTCGTACTCCAAGTACGAACAGACGCTGATTCTGCCGGACGACGTCAAGAAGGATGATATATCCGCCAAGGTCGATAACGGCGTGCTGACGGTAGTCCTGCCGAAGATGGTCGAAGAGAAAGTGAAGGTGTCGCGACAGATAGACATCGCATAAGTTAAAACAAGAAAACCCCGCTAACAGGCGGGGCTTTCTTTGTGCAGTTACCTTGCAGGGGTCTGAACTCCTGTGAGGTTTTTCTGTATGGTTTACTTGTCGAGTTCTGCCAGGTTCTGTGCAATCATCTCGTCGGTGACGGTATAGTTCTGCAGGTCGCCCTTGATGTATGCCTCGTAGGAGGGCATGTCGATGAGACCGTGGCCGGAGAGGTTGAAGAGGATGACCTTCTCCTCGCCCGTCTCCTTGCACTTCTGGGCCTCGCGGATGGTGGCGGCGATGGCATGGGCGCTCTCGGGAGCAGGTATGATGCCCTCGGTACGGGCGAACAGCATGCCGGCCTCGAAGGTCTCGAGCTGCGGGATGTCGACACCGTGCATCAGACCGTCCTTGATGAGCTGGGAGATAATCATGCCGGCGCCATGATAGCGCAGACCGCCGGCATGGATGTTCGAGGGCTTGAAGTTGTGGCCCAGGGTGAACATGGGCAGCAGGGGAGTGTAGCCGGCCTCGTCACCGAAGTCGTAGCGGAACTGGCCGCGGGTCAGCTTCGGGCAGCTGTCAGGCTCGGCTGCGATGAACTCGGTGTGGCGTTCGCCGCTGAGGTT
The DNA here is from genome assembly GCA_946185225.1 of uncultured Prevotellaceae bacterium. Taxonomy (GTDB): domain Bacteria; phylum Bacteroidota; class Bacteroidia; order Bacteroidales; family Bacteroidaceae; genus Prevotella. The sequence continues at coordinate 17,120 of CAMHIM010000021.1, read as the reverse complement.
GTGGCGCATGAAGGGGAAGGATATGCCGCCGAAGTTGGAGCCGCCGCCGAAGCAGCCGATGACTATGTCGGGATACTCGCCAGCCATCTGCATCTGTTTCTCGGCCTCGAGGCCGATGATAGTCTGGTGGAGTCCGACGTGGTTGAGCACGGAGCCCAGCGTGTACTTACAGTTGGGCGTGGTGGTGGCCAGCTCTACAGCCTCGGAGATGGCGGTGCCCAGAGAGCCGGTGTGCGTCGGGTCCTTGGTCAGGATGTTCTTACCGGCACGGGTGGACATCGAGGGAGAGCCTTCGACAACGGCACCGAAGGTGCGCATGATGCTGGAGCGGTAGGGCTTCTGCTGCATGGTAATCTTCACCTGATAGACGGCGCAGTCAAGGCCGTAGATCTTGGCTGCGTAGCTCAGGGCGGCGCCCCACTGGCCCGCACCCGTCTCTGTAGTCACGTTCGTTGTTCCTTCCTGCTTGGCATAGTAGCACTGAGGCAGGGCAGAGTTGATCTTATGAGAGCCGAGCGGGTTGGTGGACTCGTTCTTGAAGTAGATGTGGGCAGGAGTGCCGAGTGCTTCCTCAAGGGCGTAGGCGCGTACGAGTGGCGTGCTGCGATAGTACTTGTATTTGTCGAGAACGTCCTCCGGAATGTCTATCCAGCGGTGCTCCGTATCTAATTCCTGTACACAGCACTCACGGGGGAAGATGTGTGCCAGGTCGTCAACACCAAGGGGCTGCTTCGTTGCCGGATGGATGGGGGGCATGGGCTTGTTGGGCATGTCGGCCTGAATGTTGTACCATTGGGTTGGAATTTCGTTCTCTTGAAGGATGAATTTCTTTTGTTTAGCCATAACGTTTATTTGTTGGGTTTTGTTATTGCGTTGCAAAGGTATAAAAAAAAAAGATAAGGAATATGCTAAATCGCCGAAAAATTATTTCGGTGTTTCCAGGGATTCAAGAAACTCGCTGGGGAGAAGGCCGAACTCCTTCTTGAAACAGCTGGAGAAGTATTTCGGGTCGCTGAATCCTACGCGGTAGGCCAGGTCGCTGACGCGGATGGAGGGAGTCTCCGTGGCCATCCGGTAGGCCTCTTTCATGCGGATGTCGCGGATGAAGGCCGACACACTGAACCCGGTGATGGAGCGTAGCTTATTATATAAGGTGGAGGCTGAAGCTCCCATGTCGGCAGCAAAGGCATCGCGGTCGAAGTCGGAGTCGGCCAGGTGTTCACGTACGCAGTTGTACGCTTTCTGCAGGAATTCGTCGTCAGGATTGAGCGGGGTATTCTCAGGCTTTGTGAGCGGTTGTCTTTGCGACTTGTATTCCTGTTGTATGCGTTGGCGGTTCTCAATGATGTTGTTGATGCGCAGTTCCAGGTCGCCCATGCGGAAGGGCTTGGTGATATAATCGTCGGCTCCCTCGATGAATGATTTGTTGCGGTCGGCCTCCTGGGTCTTAGCTGTCAGCAGGATGATGGGGATGTGAGAGGTGTCCGGGTTGGACTTCAGGTGGCGTGTCAGGACGTTTCCGTCCATCTTGGGCATCATCACGTCGGAGACGATAAGGTCCAGTTCTTCTTTCTTGACAATATCCAGTGCTTCAATGCCGTTAGTGGCGGTGTAGACACGGTACTTGGTGCCAAGGAGCTGCTTCATGAGCATGAGCAGTTCGACGTTGTCCTCAACAATCAGCAGTTTGTAGATGTCCTCGTCCGTCTCCTGCTCGTTGCCTGTCTGCTGGTCGGTGTCGGTGAGCGAGGGCAGCGTACCGATGTCAAGGATGTTGCTGTGGGGATTCCTGAAATCTGTCTTGTTACGGTCGTCTATCTGGGACTTAGAGAACGACTCCTTGTTGATGGGGAGCTTGATGGTGAACGTGGTGCCGTGATTCAGTTCGCTCTCTACCTGGATGGTGCCTCCGTGCAAGAATACCAGCTCGCGCGTAAGGGCCAGCCCCAGTCCGGTCCCGATGGTTTTCTGGCGGCGGTAGTCTCCGTCGTAGAACCGCTGGAAGAGGTTCTTCATCTTTTCTGGAGGAATGCCTATGCCGTTGTCGATGACCCTGATAGTAATGCTGTCGTAGGTCTTGTTGGTGCGGACGTCCAGTGTGATATGACCGTGCTCTCCTGTGTATTTTGCTGCGTTCGACAGCAGGTTGTAGATGATTTTGTCTACCTTGTCGGTGTCTATCCAGCCCATCATGCTTTCCGGTTGGCAGCGGACAGCGAACTGCAGGTTGCGTTTGGCCATAAGCGGCTCAATGCATAATGCTGTCTGGCGGATGTACTTCATGACATCGCCTTGCGAAACGAGCAGTTTCAGCTCTCCTGACTGTGCCTTGCTTGTCTCGAGTATCTGCTGTAGCAGACGGACCATGCGTTCTATGTTCAGTTCCATCAGCGCATAGTCTGTACCGTATTTCGGTTCCTGGGTACGGAGACGCTCCACGGATGCAGAGATGACGGTCAAGGGGGTGAGCAGCTCATGGGTGATGTTCGTGAAGACGGCATCCATCTGTAGCCTGTTGCGAATGTGTACGCTACGGTCGTATAGTTTCTTGCCGAAGAAAACGGTAAGAGCCAGTAGGCAAATAATAAGAATGGCGTATACGATAATCATGGTTGACTTCTTTTTCAGTTGCGAAGATAGTGTTTTTCTTTTATTTTAGACCCTTTTTCTTGAAAAAAGTGTGCGTCAGGGTGGAAAATACGTTATTTTAGGTAGAAAAAGGGTTATTTGACGCATTTTCTACCTCAAATAACGATGCTTCGACGCATGAAGATTCTTATCGTATTATCTTTGCATCAGTAAAAGAAATTTTTTTTAATGGTTAAGGTTTATGGTTGATTAAAATGAGAAAAGCCTCGCTGTGAAGCGAGGCTTTTTTTGTATGAGTACTGTCGTTATCGGTTCAGCAGGAAACGTTCGGCTTCTATGGCGGCCTGACAGCCAGAACCGGCAGCGGAGATGGCCTGGCGATAAACGGGGTCGGCGCAGTCGCCGGCCACAAAGACGCCGGGAATCTTGGTCTTGGGAGTTCCTTCGATTTTCTTCAGATAGCCCACTTCGTCTGTGTCAAGCCACTCGCGGAAGATGTCTGTATTGGGCTTGTGCCCGATGGCCAGGAAAAAGCCGTCAATGGCAATGTCGACTTTTTCCTCGTCGGGCTCCCCCTTGCGCTTGACAAGGTGTGCACCTTCGACGCCATTCTCGCCGAAGAGACCTATGGTATTGTGCTCAAACAGGATTTCAATGTTCTCAGTGTCCATTACGCGCTGCTGCATGACTTGCGAAGCACGGAGGTAAGGCTTGCGGACAATGAGGTAAACCTTTTTTGCCAGACCGGCCAGGTAGAGAGCGTCCTCACAGGCGGTGTCGCCGCCTCCTACGACGGCAACCGTTTTCTTGCGATAGAAGAATCCGTCGCAAGTGGCACAGGCTGACACGCCTTGTCCGTTGTATTTCCGTTCGTCATCCAGTCCCAGGTATTTGGCTGATGCTCCCGTGGCGATAATGACGGTGTCAGCTTCAATCTCTGTCCCGTCTTCCGCCCATGCCTTATAGGGGGCTGCTGAGAAGTCCACCTTTACAATTTCGCCGTCGCGGATGTCGGTGCCAAAGCGCTCGGCCTGTTCGCGGATGTCCATCATCATCTGGTTGCCGTCCACTCCCTGAGGATATCCGGGGAAGTTTTCTACCTCGGTGGTTTGCGTCAACTGTCCGCCGGGCTGCATGCCGGCGTACTCAATGGGTTGCAGGTTGGCGCGGCTGGCGTAGATGGCAGCAGTATAGCCGGCAGGGCCGCTGCCAATTATCAGACATTTTGTCTTTGTCATGAGAAAATGTTAGTATATTAGGTGATTATAGCAGTGCTTCTATTTCCTTCTCGATGTTTTCCATTTTCTCTGTCGGTTCAAAACGGGCTACTACCTGGCCTTTCTTGTTGATGAGGAACTTGGTGAAGTTCCACTTGATGTCAGGCTTTTGCTTGTAGTCCGGGTCGGCCTTCGACAGCATGTCGTCCAGAATGGGGGCGATAGGATGGTTCATGTCCCAGCCGGCAAATCCCTTCTGCTCCTTCAGGAACTTGAAGAGCGGTTCGGCATCGTCTCCATTGACCTTGACTTTCTTGAAACGGGGGAATTCCGTGCCGAAGTTCAGTTTGCAGAACTCATGGATGCTCTCGTCTGTTCCCGGCGCCTGCTGGCCAAACTGGTTGCACGGGAAGTCAAGTATCTCGAAGCCCTGTCCGTGGTATTTCTGGTAGAGTTTCTCCAGCTCGTCGTATTGGGGGGTGAAGCCGCATTTTGTAGCGGTGTTGACGATGAGCAGCACTTCGTTGGAGTACTCCTTCAGTGACACGTCCTTTCCTTTTCTGTCTTTTACAGAGAAATCATAGATGGTTTTCATTCTTAATACGTATTTTAGTAAGTTGTTTCTTTTGATTCTTCTGCAAATATACGATAAATCTGTCTTAAACCAAACGAAAACAGCAAAAAAGTTGTCCGTAAAGATAAAAAGAAAGTGCGTTCGGGCATATGCAACTACCGCGAACGCACTTTCAATGTCTTAATCTTTCAGTGAAGTATCTTATTTCTTCGAAGCCTTACCGTAGCGGCTCATGAACTTGTCAACGCGTCCGGCCGTGTCAACGAGCTTGCTCTTACCAGTGTAGAACGGGTGAGAGGTGCTTGAGATTTCGATTTTTACCACTGGGTAGGTCTCGCCTTCAAATTCCACCGTATCGTTTGTCTTGCAGGTAGACTTTGACAGGAACATATCGCCGTTGGACATGTCTTTGAACACGACGGGGCGATAGTTTTCGGGATGAATTCCTTTTTTCATTGTTTGTTTATTATTGATGTTAATGTTGATTCGGGCTGCAAAATTACAAAGAAAATCACAGGCGGCCAAACTTTTCCGTGAAAAATGTTTTGATTTCTCTGAAAAAATCCTTATCTTCGCAGCATAATTCGTTAACTGGCATGAAAAAACGTCTTGTTATAACCTGTTTCTTGTTCCTCTCAGTGCTGTCGTCTGTTATGGCGGGAAATGGAGGAAGAGACTATGCGATAGGGTTCTATAACTTGGAGAACCTTTTTGACACGTGTCATGATGCCAGGAAGAACGACTATGAGTTTCTTCCGGAGGGTACGAATCACTGGACTTCAGAACGCTACGTCAGTAAGTTGCATAATATGGCTCGCGTGTTGTCAGAGATGGGTACCACTGTATTGCCGGAGGGATGTGCTGCTATCGGGGTCGCTGAGGTGGAGAACGCCCATTGTCTGGACGACCTGTGTCAAGAGCCGGTATTGCGTGAGCGTGGCTTCCGCTACGTCCATGTGGAAGGCCCCGATCAGCGCGGCATCGACTGTGCCCTGCTTTACCAGCCGCAGTTGTTCCAGGTCCGCAATGTTTCTCTTGTACCTTATTTATACAGACTGCCTGAAGACAGCCTTCGGGCCTCCCGTGGCTTTCTGGTAGTCAGTGGAACACTGGCGGACGAGCATGTCACCATTATAGTCAATCATCTCCCTTCCCGTGGAGCACCCGCTTACTACCGCGAAGAGGGCGGCCGGCAGATTCGTGTTGTGAAGGACTCTCTGCAGCGTGACGACCCGTCGGTGAAGATTCTGGTGATGGGCGACATGAACGACGACCCGCAGAACCGCTCAATGGCCCACTACCTCCGTGCCAAACGGCACAGGGAAGAGGTGGGGTTGGCCGACATGTACAATCCCTGGTGGGAGACACTGTCTTCCGGGACGGGTACGCTGGCCTATCGTGGAGAGTGGAACCTGTTTGACCAGATTATTCTGTCCCCGACGCTGTTGAGCGGGAAAGGACTTCGGTACAGGCATCATCAGGTGTTCCGTCCGGACTATCTGATAGTGCAGGAAGGAAAGTTCAAGGGGTATCCGTATCGTACCTTTGGCAGCGGTCAGTGGCTGAATGGCTACAGTGACCACCTGCCTACCATTGTTTATCTGACAAAGTGAGGAAGCCGTGAATATAGAGACCCATCCCTTCGAGCCGTTTCTTCCGCAGCAGGCACGGCTTCTGATGCTCGGAACGTTCCCGCCAGCCGAGAAGCGATGGGCCATGAAGTTTTTTTATCCGAACTTCACCAACGACATGTGGCGCATCTTCGGACTTTGTTTTTTTGGCGACAAGCAGCATTTTGTCCTTCAGGAGCAGAAGACCTACGACTTGGAGGCCATTATTCCTTTCCTGCAGGAGCAGGGCATTGCTCTGTATGATACCGCCACACGCATCGTCCGAACCAAGAATACCGCTTCAGACAAGGACCTGCAGATAGTAGAGCGGACGGACCTGGACATGCTGCTACGCCAGTTGCCCTGCTGCGTGGCGGTGGTGACGGCGGGGCAGCTGGCTACGACAGTCTTCTGTGACCATTTCGCCCTTACTGCCCCTCAGGTAGGAGCATACACCTCTTTCCCTTTTGACGGCCGCCAGATTCGTCTCTACCGCATGCCATCCTCATCACGCGCCTATCCGATGGCTGTCGAGCGTAAGGCGGAGGCGTATCGTAAAGTGTTTGACTTTATTCATGAAGACAGTAAACCGTAAAAACATATATCCTTATGACTATTATCGGAATTGCCGGAGGCTCCGGCTCGGGAAAGACCACTGTTGTCAAGCGAATTGCGAAGTCACTGCCGCCTCATTGTGTGGCTGTAGTGCCCCTCGACTCGTACTATAACGATACGACGGGCTTAACGCCGGAAGAGCGTCGTGCCATCAACTTCGACCATCCGGATGCTTTCGACTGGAAACTGCTGACGGAGCAGGTCCGGATGCTCCGTAATGGGCAGGCCATCGAGCAGCCCACCTATTCCTATGTGGAGAGCAACCGTCAGAAGGAGACGGTCCATGTGGAGCCCAAGCCGGTCATTATTATCGAAGGCATTATGGCCCTGCACTACAAGAAGCTGCGTGACATGATGGACCTGAAGATTTTCGTTGATACCGACAGCGACGTTCGTCTGATTCGCAATATACGGCGTGATGTTGTGGAGCGTGGACGTACGGTGGAGATGGTGCTCGACCATTATGAGGGAGCGGTAAAACCCATGCATGAGCAGTTCATCGAACCAACCAAAAAGTTTGCCGACCTCATTGTTCCCTGGGGTGGGGACAACAAGACCGGCATCCATATTCTGAAGACCTATATCGAGGGAATTGTTACGGGCGTTTAGTCTTCTGTTTCCACATCCACGGTTACTTCGTTGTCTGGCTTTGTGGTAGTCTCTGCGACAGCCACAGAGGTTTCTTCCGTAGTCTCTGCGGTTACTTCCGTGCTTTCCTCGGTAGTCTCTTCTTTCACTTCTTCATACGTGTCCAGCTGAGGCTTTGCTTTCTGTAACTTCCTTTTGTCGTTGTAGAACTTGAAGGTGTTAGCCAGTTCTGCGACGCCATACAGGAGTGTGCACCATCCCAGCATCAGCATAGCCGTAGACAGCGGAGCCAGGGGCTTCACCATGACGTACAGCCCCGTCAGTAGGATGAGCGTAGGCATAATCCAGAACCAGATGCCGATGTGTCCGTAGCGTCTTCCGGCAAGGAGTGCCATGTACTGGTTTATGGCACCGAGCACCAGCATGATGCCAATGATGTACATGAGGGCCGAGACAAACGATGTCGGTGTGATGGCCAGCACAAGTCCCAGGATGATGCTGCCAATGCCGACAATCGGGAACGTAGGCTGGTCGCCGGCGACCAGCCGTCCTTCCGCATCGTATATCTTGTAGTCGCTTATGTGACGCTTGGCCTGGAGGTAGGCCAGACAGGCGATGAGGCCGGAAATGAGGAACAGCACACCGATGGCTATGGTGATGCCTGTTACCGTATTGTCCGGAAACTTGATGAGCAGTACGCCGATAATGATGGCGCAGATGGCGCGAAAGAGTGAACTCTGTAGTATCTTCATTGTCTTTTCTTGTATTTGTGTGATGCAAAAGTACGAAGAAATGATGTAATCCACAATCTTTTTCGTACTTTTGTTGCCTAAACGAAGAAAGTATGACGACATTATATCTTGTAAGACACGGCGAGACGGTGGACAATGCCCGACACATCATGCAGGGTCAGACCCAGGGAGCACTGAACGAGGAAGGTCTGCGTCAGGCGCGTGAACTTTCTGGCCGTATGGCATGTGTCCCGATAGATGCTTTTGTAGCCAGCGACCTGAAGCGGTCGGTGGAAACGGCAGAGATACTGGCAGCCCCTCATGGTATGCCTGTAACGACAACGCCGCTTCTGCGCGAGCGTGACTGGGGCGGTTTTACCGGACGCTATATTCCTGACTTGCAGGGAGAAACGTGGCCTGATGACATAGAGTCGTTGCCCGCGCTCCAGAAGCGGGCTCGTCAGTTTCTGGCATGGGTGCTTGAACACTATCCTGGCCAGCGGGTATTGGCCGTGGGACATGGTATCATCAACAAAGCCATCCAGGCTGTCCATTTCCAGAAGGAGATGAAGGACGTTGCCCGGATGACTAACTGTGAGGTTCGGGAATTGCTTATCGGCGACCGCCACTGCTGATGCCTCCGCGATGGCTGCTCGAACTGCTACTGCTGCTTCCACGGCTGCTGCTACTGACTCCGCTGCTGTGCGAGGCCCCTCTGGTAGGGCTGCTCATGCTGCTGGAGCTTGTGTTGCGTCCTCCGCTGAACGTACCGTTGCTGCGTCCTCCGCTATATGAGCTGTTGCTGCGTCCTCCGCTGAACGTACCGTTGCTGCGTCCTCCGCTATATGAGCTGTTGCTGCGATTTCCGCTGAACGTACCATTACTGCGGCTGGTTGTACCTTCGTTGTTGCGTGGCATCGTAGTTGTATTGCGATTTCCGCTGAACGTACCGTTGCTGCGGTCGTTGCGGAACGTACCGTTGTGGCGGTTGTTTTTAAAGTCATGGTTGTGTGTTCCTGCAGTAACACGGGTAGAGCTGTGTACGCGGCTGCCCCTGAAGTCTCCGCGGTTCCAGCCGTCGCGCATGCCGAAGTGACTGTCGCGTGGCATGGAGCGGAAGTGGTCACGACGGGTGACATAGAAGCTGCGTCCGTTGTTCATGCGCCAGCTGTGTCCGCCGCGGTAGGTCACGTAGAAGTGAGGCCTTCCGAAGTAGAAGTAGTCACGGCGCGGGTAGCGTGCGTAGATGCCGAAGTGCCAGTAGCCGGCGTCCCAGTAGAGCGGACGGTAGAAGTAGGTGGCGGCGCGGAAGGCATCCCACTGCCAGGAGTACAGGATGTAGCTCAGGTCCAGATTGCGGCGCTCCCAGTAGGTGCCGAAGACGTCGTTGTGGCCTGTGACGCTCATCAGGTAGTCCAGGTTGATTTCGTACGCGGCCTCATATTGCTCGTCAGTGAGGTTCAGTTCGTAGGCCATCTTGTCGGTGAGGAACAGAGCCTCGTTGCGGGCCTGCTCGTAGCTCATTGCACTTGCCGACATGGTCATGGTCAGCAGGGCTATCAGGGTAAACATCATCTTCTTCATAGTCGTAAGTATTTAATTGGTTTGACTTCTATTTAATTGTTTACGATGCAAAGAAACGGCTTTTTTCGTTGCCTTGCAAAGGATTTTCCCTAAAAGGGTAGGGGATTTTCCCTAAAAAGTCGTATCTTTGCCTCCATGAATAAATATTGTCTTATTACATTATTATATATAGGCAGTCTTCTGACCGCTTCCGCCCAGTTGGAGTATCGTGTGGAGGCCCAGGCTACAGCCGCCTCAGGCGACCATGCCCCCCTGTGGCTGAATGCCAACAAATATGGGCTCAGTTCGCTGGATAAGACCAACGGCTACCTTCGTGCCGGTCTTTTTAATCCCCTTCGTAACGACAGCGCCCGGCTGGACTGGGGCTATGGTGTCGACGTGGCGGTGGCGGGCGGTTTCACCAGCACGCTTGTCGTCCAGCAGGCCTACGTCGAGGGACGCTGGCTGAAGGGTCGGCTCACGTTAGGTAGTAAGGAGTACCCCATGGAACTGAAGAACCAGCAGCTCAGCAGCGGTTCCCAGACGTTTGGCGTCAATGCCCGTCCCGTTCCCCAGCTGCGCCTGGCCCTTCCCGACTACTGGACCTTCGCCAACGGATGGCTGGGCATCAAGGGGCACATCGCCTACGGCATGCAGACTGACGACCACTGGCAGCAGGACTTCGCGAAGAACGAAAACCGCTATACCAAGCACACCCTGCTGCACACGAAGGCCGGCTACCTGAAGATTGGTCCTAAGAACATCACCGTGGAGCTGGGTGTCGAGATGGCCTGTCAGTTTGGTGGCAAGTCATGGTTGTTGGTTCCGGAGCAGGGCTACCAGTGGGTGGAGAGCAGTCAGGGACCGAGTGCCTTCCTGCACGCCCTTATACCAGGAGGCAGCGATGTTACGGAGGATGTCTATAAGAATGCGGAAGGCAACCAGTTAGGCAGCTGGATGGCCCGTCTGAACCTTGACTATCCGAAGTGGAACTTGGGGCTGTACGTCGACCACTACTTTGAGGACCACTCGTCCATGTACTTCCTGGGCTACGGCGGCTATGGGGAGGGCGACAACTGGAACAACCGCAAGAAGCTGAGTTTCTTCGTCTATGAGCCCCGTGACATGATGCTTGGCGCCGAGTTGCAGCTGAAGCAGTTCCCCTGGCTGAGGACCGTCCTGCTGGAGTACTTGTACACGAAGTACCAGAGCGGTCCCGTCTACCACGACCACACCCCGTACAGTAACGTTCAGGTCTCCGGCCGCGACAACTACTATAACCACCACATCTACACTGGCTGGCAGCACTGGGGACAGGTCATGGGCAACCCGCTCTACCGTTCACCCCTGTACAATGCTGACGGCTCCATTGAGGTGAAGAACAACCGCTTCCAGGCCTGGCATCTGGGGCTGGAGGGACAGCCCCTTCCCACGGTGGGCTATCGCTTCCTGCTGACTTATCAGGATGGTTTAGGTACCTACCTGACCCCTTATGTCCCCCGTCAGTATAACCTGAGCATGATGGCCGAGGCCACCTGGGCCTTTGCCGACGGATGGCAGGCACGTGCTGCCTTAGCCCTGGACAAGGGCCGGCTGTACGGTGACAATCAGGGAGTGCAACTGACTATTGTTAAATCTGGATTATTGACAAGATGAAAAACCTTCTGTATATACTTGTGTTGAGCACGGTGGCCCTTGCCTCCTGCGACCTGGAGTCGTCGGACAATGGAGACTTGGATGGCTACTGGCTGCTGGAGCGGGTCGACACCTTAGCCACCGGCGGCACGCTCCAGTGTCGTGGCGACCAGCGGTTCTGGAGTTTCCAGTCACACTTGATGCAGCTCACCCAGGGCGGCACCGGTGCGGACGCCATGTCCTTCCGGTTCCAGCGGCAGGGCGACGAGCTGACGCTGGACAACCCGTGTGTGTTTAACCGTCAGAAGGGCGATACCCCGATAACCGATGTGGAGGTGGTGCAGCCCTATGGTGTGAATGCCTTGACGGAGAAGTGGTCATTCCGCCGGCTGACCTCCGACCACATGGAGCTGGAGTCCGACATGTTGCACCTGTACTTCCGGAAGTACTAAAACATCATTTTGAAGGAACCAAACTGGAAGTTTGCAGGAAGCAAACTGATAGTTTGGAGGAACTAAAACACCTTTCCTGAAATAATCTGGATGAAAGTCTTCCACAGAATCTTTGCGTCCATCCACAGCGACCGGTGTTCCAGGTAGTAGAGGTCCATTTCCAGTCGCACCAGCATCTTCTCTATTGTGTCCGTGTAGCCGTTGTGCAGCGTGGCATAGCTGGTAACCCCTGGACGCAACGTGTATAGTTGTTCGTAGCGAGGGTCTCGCTCCATAATCTGGTCGATGTAGAACTTCCGTTCCGGCCGGGGGCCTACGAAGGCCATGTCGCCGATGAAGACGTTCCACAATTGTGGCAGTTCGTCCAGATGGTGGTCTCTGAGCCAGTGGCCTACACGTGTCAGGTGGCTACTGTCTTCGTGGCCAACCAGTGCGTTCTCGTCGCGTCCCTCGTCCGTCTTCATACTTCGGAACTTGTAGATGAAGAAAGGCTTCCCGCCCCGTCCTACACGCTCTTGTCTGAAAATCCCTACACCTCCGTCTTCCATTCTGACGGCGATGTAGCAGCATAGCATGAGTGGTGAGAACAGGATGAGACAGCATGCAGCCACCATCAGGTCAAGGGCTCTTTTCATGAGGCGTCCAGCTGCTCGTAAACGGAGTTGTTGCTCTTGAATTCAGGCACTATCTCCTTCATCTTCCGTACCGTTTCCATATCGTTGTACCTCTTGCTGATGGCAAACAGTTCGTCCAGCTGCTTGCAGACATCGCTGTAGTCGTACTCTCTGACGCTGGCGATGCGTATCTTCTCATGGAACGAGGGCTTCGTTTTCTCCTCCGCATTAAGTACTTCCTCGTAGAGCTTCTCTCCCGGTCGCAGTCCCGTGAATTCTATATTCACGTTCTGGGCGCCGCTGAGCGTAATCATGCGCTTGGCCAGGTCGGCAATCTTCACCGGCTGTCCCATGTCGAAGATGAATATCTCGCCGCCCTTTCCTCGTGTGCCAGCCTCTAGCACCAGCTTGCAGGCCTCGGGAATGAGCATGAAGTAGCGTATGATGTTCGGGTCGGTGACCGTTACCGGACCTCCGTTCCTAATCTGCTCCTTGAACAGGGGGATTACTGAGCCATTGCTGCCCAGCACATTGCCGAAGCGTGTGGTGACAAACTGTGTGATGCCTGTCACTTCCTTTCCCTTGATGGCCCGGTCCAGACTCTGTACGTATATTTCACAGATACGCTTCGAGCATCCCATGACGTTGGTCGGGTTCACCGCCTTGTCCGTGGAAATCATGACAAACTTCTTGACGTGGTATTTTACAGCCAGGTCGGCGATGTTCTTTGTGCCGTACACGTTATTGTGTATGCTCTCGCTGGGGTTGTCCTCCATCATCGGCACGTGCTTGTAGGCAGCAGCGTGGAACACATAGTCCGGTTTGTAGTGTCGGAAGATGTCCTCCATGCGTCGTTCGTTGCAGATGCTGGTAACTATTGTTACCGCTTTCACGTCAGCGTACTCCTTTTCCATCATCAGCCTTACGTCGTGCTGTGGTGTCTCAGCCTGGTCCACGAGCACCATCATCCGTGGCTGGCACCGTGCTATCTGCTTGACAATCTCCAGTCCGATGCTGCCTGCCGAGCCCGTGATGAGCACGCATTCGCCGTGCAGTTGCTGCTTCACCTGCTCCATGTCCACCTGTATCTCGTCGCGCGGCAGCAGGTCCTCAATCTCCACCTCCTTCAGCTGGCTGGCCTTGAGGGCGCTCTTCCCGTCCCATGTCATGGCGGTGCCCATGGTGTAGAGGGTGATGCCGGCATTGATGAGGCTGTCGACGATTTCCTGATTCTTCAGGAAGTCGTTCTGTTTCAGCGGCGAGACAAAGAGTGCGGTGGCATGGTTCTTCTTCATTGTCGTGACCATGTCGCTACTGTCATACACCTTCACGCCCATGAGAATCCTCCCACTCATGTAGTGGGGGCTCTCGCTGAAGAATCCTTCTATCCTGTAGCTGTTTTTCTCGGCAGACAGCGCACGGGCGATGCTGATGCCGCCTTCCTTGGTGCCGTAGATAAAGATGTGCTTGGCCTTCCTGTTGTCGCGGTAGTACTCGAACAGGAACCTGACGGTCAGTCTCGTCAGCCACATGACGCCCGTAGTCATTATGAAGCTGTAGAACAACTCCCTCATGCGGATGGGGGTCAGCCATGTGTCGACGTGGAAGAACCAGCGCAGACAGGCAATCGAGGTGATGCCGATGAGGTTGGCCAGCGCTATGCGGTGTATGTCGGTGAAGGTGGTGAACCTGATGACGCCCGAGTAAGTGCGGAAGATGCGGAACCCAACGAGATAGAACAGCAGGTAGAAACAGAGTGTTCCCAGCAGGGGCAGGATGTTGTCGGCTGTGTCAACGATGCCCTTCTCAATGGCGTGACAAATTACCCCCGTACCAATGACTACGAGACAGTCGTACAGCAGGACGCACCAGTAGGGCAGGGCGTCCTTGGAGAAGTACCAGTGGGAAATCTTGTAGAGCAGGTAATTTATGAATTGCATAGTGTATGGGCCATGGTGAGAAATCCTTTTGCGGAATAACATTTTTTCTTTTGTTGTGTTTGCGGTTGCAAAAGTATTAAAAAAAAAAGGAAATACAAATCTTTTTCAAAAGAAATGTTAAATAATAATACGACGTTCTTGATGGGCGACGTTCTTGATGGGCGACGTTCTTGATGGGCGACGTTCTTGATGTCGTTTACATTTTCTTTCCAAATAAAATGTTGTAAAAGGTGATTCCCAAAATTTTGATATCAAGCCACCATGATCGGTTTTTCAGGTATTCTAAGTCCATTTCCAAACGTATGAGCATTTTCTCTATGGTGTCAGTATAGCCGTTGTAGAGTGTAGCCATTGAGGTGATTCCTGGCCTTATCTGATAGAGGTATGTATAACGTGGGTCTTCTTTAATAATCTGGTTGATGAAAAACTTGCGTTCGGGTCTTGGCCCGACAAATGACATGTCGCCTCTCAGTACATTCCAAAACTGGGGTAACTCGTCCAGGTGATGGTTGCGAAGGAATTTCCCTGCTTCCGTCAGACGAGTGTCAGACTCAGCATTCCAAAGTTGCGGTCCGTTGTCTTCCGCATTGACACGCATGCTGCGGAACTTGTAGATATAAAAAGGTCTCCCGAACCGTCCTATACGTATTTGTTTATATATGATAGGCCCTCCGTCGTCTCGTTTGATGGCCAAGCAACATATCAAGAATAAGGGTGAGAAGATAATGATACACAACAAGGCAGCAAAGAAATCAAACAGACGTTTGACTTGCCTTTCAAAACTATTCATGCCATCATATATATAATTGTCCTTTTGTTCCATTAGCATGTGGTATTTTTATACTAAAAACGAGGACTATTGCCATTTATTACATGTTATACCATTTCTTTTTTATATCAGATTTTTTCGAAAAGCCTTAAATGCGTAGAAAACAAAATAGTATATAGAACGAAAAAGAGAGATGTGCTCTATTTTCCGATAAATATACCATTGCCATGTTGTTACTTTTAACTTGTTGGACGAAACAGAATGGTCTGTCTCTCTGTATGCAGCCAATGTGGTTCCAACGTTTCGGGCAATATAGCCTTTCTTAAGTATTGATAGCCACATTACGTAATCTTCATGGTGAATGTTCAGAATGTTTACCTTGTCTGTTTTCTTTGTGTCATATATTGCCGTCAGATTTCCAATTACGTTACCTTGTAGTAGTGATTTGTATGTAGCAAAGGAGGGGGCTGTAACTATTCTGCTGGCCCTCATACTGTTTCCGTCTATTTTTTCGTAATTGGAGTAGACGATAGCCGTTCTGTTATCAGAAAAGAGGGGTAACTGCTGTTCTAACTTTTGAGGATACCAAAAATCATCGCTGTCCAAAAAGGCTATAAAGCGCCCTTTTGCAGCTTGTACCCCAATATTTCTTGGTGCCGACGGCATTTTGATATGATTGGGGTTGTGGAGAATACGTATTCTTTTGTCGTTTATTGCATATCTTTCTGCAATTTCAACAGAATTGTCCGTTGAAACATCGTCAACAATCAAAAGTTCCCAGTTCTTATATGTCTGTGCTTGTACAGAATCAATGGCCTCGCAGAGGTAAGACGCAGAATTGTGCATAGGCATAATAATCGATACAAGGTCATCGTTCATGGTTTTGTCCTGTTGCCTGTTTGTATAGGTGTTATCAAGTTTCATTCTTGTTGGTCTTGCTTTTCTGTGAACTTATGTAGATAAATAATACTATTATGAGAAAAAACAATCAATGTTTTTTTTGACTTTTTGGAAGTCGTTTTCCCAAGTTGTTTGGCTCTTTTCAAAAAGCTGCATGTTTTTTGCAATTTCTTTTAGCTCTTCTTGTTGGGATGCAATGTTTTCTAGTAATTGTTTTACTGCTGTTAAAGAGTAGGGGTTAACTACCATGCCGATATGTTTTTCCACAACAAGACTGCCGAGACAGGTGTTATCTGCATAAATGGTTGGAATTCCGAATGCTAGTGATTCGTGAAATTTGTTGGATATGGCATATTTTACATTGAAGTCCTTATTTGGATATGCAGCCCACACAATGTCTGTTTGTTGGTACAACTTATACACTTCTTCATAGTTATATCGGCCAGTGAAGAATATATTAGACGCTCCTTCAGCACATCGTTCTAAAAACTGACGGGCATGACCATCTCCATGAAAATAGAGTTGGAAACGGTTGTCGTCACGAATGGCCTCAATCAGGATTTTTAGTATGTCGTGGTAGCGGAGCAAACCAATGAATGCAATTCGAATCGGATGGTGAATAGTGTATTCTTGGGGCTGGATTTGGTATGCGGGCTTGTTCTCCAGAACCAGTTGCTTGTTCTTGGAAGAATATAACATGGGGAAAAAACGTGAAGCATGGATTGTCAAATCCACGCGGCGCATATACCAATGTTCAATAGCTGTGGTCGCTTTTCTGAGAATATAGCTTTCAGTGGGGACATCAAGGTTTTCATAAATGAGCATTTGCTTTTGGCGATTAAGTCGTGGTACCATCATCAGATTGTTCCAATGCGAGGCTATGATGATATCAGGATTCAGTTTGTGAATAGAATCATGGCAGAATGTGCGAAATCCCCACAGGTTTTGTAATTTGCGAGTCTTGTTCCCGTAGGCAGACTTTTTACGATAGACATAATATCCGGGTAATTCTTCTTTATAATCATTGCTCCTGTCCCAAGTGATTATGGACAATCTTGCCTCTTCACTATAGCAATTGGCCAATGAGTCCATTATTTTTCTGTTGCGGGTGTTGATGGGGAAACAGTCGTCAATGAGTATGATGTGTCGCATGTGTCTTTTATATTATCAGAATATGGATGCAAAGGTAGTGCTTTTCGCTGAATTGAGCAAATATTTCTGTTTCAAAAAGGTTTTCCTGCCCGCGCGCTATGCGCACCGTTTTGAAAGTCGGCTTTTGCGGGGTTGAAAAGCCGGTTTTGCGGGGTTGAAAAGCCGGTTTTG
>CAMHIM010000020.1 GCA_946185225.1 uncultured Prevotellaceae bacterium | reverse complement strand
CGCTGAGGTTGTAGAAGATCTTATCTTTTATCTCTTTACTCTTGACTGCATCTTCGATGCCCGTCGTCTCGGCATTGAAGAGCGAGAAGAAGCTGCGGGCTCCAGCTCCACTGTCTGTGAAGTTGGCGGGCAGGTAAGCCGTGTTGGCACCCAGCGTGAAACTTGTGGCCGTGGTCTGATAGAAGCCAAGACCATTAGTTGCATCGTTCATCAAGACATAGATGTTGATGTCTGCTGTACCGTCATCGTCACTATCCAAATCCATGGCTGTCTCAGTGGTTACTCCCACGAGTTTGTTGCCACTTACGTCGGTCGAGCTGCTGGCTGCAACAGGGATAGTCACCGTACCCTCAGAACCTTTCAGAAGCAGACCGGTGTTGGCAGGAACAGTACCGCCCTTGACGGAAGTCTTCGCCAGCACACCGTCAGCACCGCCCGTCACGATATAGGCATCCGTCAGGTTTGTAGCATTAGCAAGGTCGAGAGCATATGGAGAGCAGTAGGTTGCCCAGCCGGCAGAGGTGATAGATTTTGAGACAGCAGGAATGAAAACTTCAATTGATGTTAATGCCTGCTTTTCTGTTGTGACATTATATCGCCCAATAGTCACAGTTTTTCCAAGTTCAGTCCGATTGCTGCCGTTTTGTATATAGTGATTTTTGATAATGGCTCCTGTAGGTACAGAGGTTAATCCAATAGTGAAATTACCACTACCATTATTAAACTGGATACCTTTCCCTGAATGCCAATGTATTTTATTGAGACGTTGGCCGTTGTCAGAAATAGTAAAGCCATTAAATAGGTTTGTCGTCGATTTGTCCGTATTGCTATTCTCTTTATATGCCTCAGCAGTACCAGTGTTCACCCATTTCTCTGTTCCAGAAGCATCGCTCCAAGATGCCCCTACAAGAACAGCTGTACTACCAAAATCGTAAGTATTGGTAATTGCGTATGGTGTGTTATTGTCTACAGAAGTGTATGAAGACGTTGTGCCCTCTTTGGACAAAATCACATAATATGTTCCCTTTTCTGTCAATGTGAAAGCATTATCTGAAATATTAGTACCTGAAGTAGCTGTAGATAGTGTTGAATAAAATATACCTGTCGGTTCAAAATTATAAGAGTAGGAACCTTCAGTGATTGTTTGTGACAGACCGCTAACTTTATAGCCCTTTTCATATCCTTCATCAATATTGGTAAGCGTAACGACAGGTGCTGTTAAAACAACATCGCCACCAGTTACGGTAATTTCTGTATTGCTAGAAGTGGCAAGTCCCTTAGTTGTGTTAGCGACTAGTTTTTGCCCAGCAGGAACAGTAACATTAACAGATGCGCCTGCTGAAGCACCATCACCAGACTGTTTCACGTCATCGCCATCCTTAACTTGATAATGAATTGTTTCACCGTCATTGCAACTGATTTGGAATATGCGGCTTGTACCTGAGAATCCTGTCAATGTTAGTGATGGAGCATCGGCATTGTCTCCTGTTACTTCTGTTGTTACTTTAACGTTTGCAATTCGAGTTTCGTAACCACCTTTCCCTAATGTGAAAAATAATCCCTGACAATTGAGATTTGTTTCGCTGGATGACGTTGTAAATGAACCGGAACCATTTGTAAGCGGGGTTGATGATCCTTGTGGTGTTATGCTATATGAAACACTACCTGTTGACTTGGTTACTGTTATAGACACAGTGTACCAGTTCTGTTTTGTAAAAGCTACGGGGTTCTCAGTCGCACCATTAATATAGAAAGAATTGATCCATGTGCCTGAACCTCCCAAATGGAACAAATAATTCTTCTTCGATGTGTTTGCTCCGGTGAACACACTATATAGAGGACTAGGAAAACTTGCACCTTCTCCATACATGATTAGTTCCGCAGAGGAAGAATATGCATTTGACCATGCGTTTGTATTCCAAAAGTCGAAGCTTACAGTATAAGTGTCATAGGTGCTGTAAATGTCAGAACCTGTCGTATAGAAGTTGAGATAGAAGCATCTTGTACCATTATCAGGATGTGAAAATGATATATATCCATCGGTCGAATTTTGTGTGGCCGTTATCGACGAATACTTTTGCCAAAGACTTGTTGAGGTTGGGTCAGTTCCTCCTGTAGGATAAAGAGTCTTTGTGTCTGCCCACGCACTATTTACCCCCCCCAATAGCATTATGGCCACGAGGAGCATTCTTGTTAGTAGTTTTTGTTTCATGCTTGTTTGATTTTTAATTAGTAATTATTGATGTATAGAATCTTTTCTTCTGCCGCACAGGAGGAGTGCTGGCGGGTCCGCTGACCCGCATTCCTCATGTGTGTCTGGCGGGTGGGCTCAGAAGTGTAGGGACACAAAAAAGCGCAGACCCAACCATATTTCCTGCCAGGCCTACCACAGCCTCTATACATCTATGGATGAAGTCTACGCTTGAAAGCGTAGCTTCAACGATGTATAGATATTGCTCGTGAAAATCCCTTTCGAGGTGGTAGTTCGGCAGGAAAATTGAGCAAATAAGTGTGTGTTCTTGCGTCCCGCTGGTGACAAGCAACCAGAGGTCGAGCGCATTTGAACACCGCAGCAAAGATAAAAAAAAATTGTGAACGGGGGAAAAAACTCCGTCCTTTTTTTCGTAAAAGTCAAAAAAACAAGGGGAAAGAGCAAAACGCACAGGGTTGTTTTTCACGTTCTGCCGCGTTTTTCGCCTAATTCCATTGCCAATTGGAAAAAAAGAGTTACATTTGCAACCAAGCGCACAACCTCACGGGGGGACAGTCCTCCTGTGAGGTGAGGGAACCATCCCTTTGCGCTACAGAATCATTATGAAGACATTTGAAGAACTGGGCGTCTGCGAAGAGATTCGCCACGCCATTGAGGAGCTGGGGTTCACCCAGCCCATGCCTGTCCAGGAAGCCGTCATCCCGTACCTGCTGGAGGGTCGGCGCGACGTTATTGCGCTGGCACAGACGGGAACGGGCAAGACTGCCGCCTTCGGCATTCCCGTGCTGCAGCGGGTGGAGCCGAAGGGTCCCACACAGGCACTTATCCTGTCGCCCACGCGCGAACTGTGCCTTCAGATAGCCGACGACCTGAAGGACTTCTCGAAGTACATTGACGGTGTCCATGTGGAGGCTGTCTACGGCGGTGCCGCCATAGAGCCTCAGATGCGTGCCCTGCGCAAGGGTGTGCAGATTGTCGTGGCTACGCCGGGTCGCCTCATCGACCTGAAGAACCGTGGCTACGCCCACCTGGAGGACGTCCACACCATTGTGCTGGACGAGGCTGACGAGATGCTGAACATGGGGTTCTCGGAGAGCATCGACGAGATATTCCAGTCGCTGCCGGAGGAGCACTCGACGCTGATGTTCTCGGCCACGATGAGCCGCGCCGTGGAGCGCATTGCCCGCGACTTCCTGCACGACCATGAGGAAATCGTCGTCGGCTCGCGCAACGAGGGGGCGGAGAACGTGAACCACATCTACTACATGGTACAGGCGAAGGACAAGTACCTGGCGCTGAAGCGCATCGTGGACTACTACCCGAAGATTTTCGCCATCATCTTCTGCCGCACGAAGCTGGAGACGCAGGAGGTGGCCGACAAGCTCATCAAGGACGGCTACAACGCCGAGTCGCTGCACGGCGACCTGTCGCAGCAGCAGCGCGACCTGACGATGCAGAAGTTCCGCCAGCACCTGACGCAGCTGCTCGTGGCTACCGACGTGGCTGCCCGCGGACTGGACGTGGACGACCTGACGCACGTCATCAACTTCGGACTGCCTGACGACATCGAGAACTACACTCACCGCTCGGGCCGTACGGGGCGCGCCGGCAAGAAGGGCACCAGCATCAGCATCGTACACTCGAAGGAGAAGCACAAGATACGCAACATCGAGAAGGAGATTGGCAAGAAGTTTGTCGAGGCCGAGATTCCCAAGGCCGAGGAAATCTGCAAGAAGCAGCTCTACAAGGTGATGGACGAGATTGTGAAGACCGACGTGGACGACGAGGAGATAAAGCCGTTCATGGACGACATCAACCGCTACTTTGAGTACATCGACAAGGAGGAAATCATCAAGAAGATTGTGTCGCTGGAGTTCGGCCGCTTTCTGGCCTACTATGCCGACGCGCCGGAGATTGAGGTCCCCGTTCCCAAGAAGTCGGGAAAGTCCGGCGACGGCGGCTACCAGACGGACAAGCAGAAGCGCCAGAACAAGGCGCAGAAGGGCTACAAGCGGCTCTTCATCAACCTGGGCAAGCGGGACGGCTTCTTCCCCGGCGTGCTCATGCAGACGCTGAACCGCTACGTGGGCGGCCGCCAGGAGGTGGGGCACATCGACCTGCTGGACACCATCAGCTACTTCGACGTGCCCGAGAAGGACGCCCTGAAGGTGTCCACCCAGCTCACGGGCATCCGCTTCAAGGGGCGCACCGTGCGCTGCAACGCCGAGGATGACGGGCGGCAGCCCGCCCCACGGCAGCAGCAGGAACGGCAGAAGCCACAGCGGCAGCAGCGGCGCCCCTGGCGCGACGACTGGAAGTCGCTGATGAACGGAGGTCCGTCGCGCGGGCTGCGCGGCGAGGAGCCTGACTTCAGCGAGGAGGGATGGGCGCGCCGGAAACCTAAGAAAAAGAAGTAGACCGTTATTGCTTCCTACGAAAGATGCCGAGCTTCAAGTCGAAACTCGGCATCTTTCATCTTTAAAAACCGGCTTTTCCGCCTTGAGAAACCGGCTTTTCAGCCCCGCAAAACCGGCTTTTCAGCCCCGCAAAACCGGCTTTTCAGCCTTGCAACTCGGCATGTTTCTAAAAACGTGCCGCCTACCCCTTCAGCAGCTGCTCGGCCATGGCGCGTCCGAGGGCCTCGCACTGGGCGATGGTCTCGTCGTTGAGGGCCTGCTTAATCTCGACAGGCTGGCCCACCTGCTCGTAGTGCAGGTGCTCGTCGTTCCACTTCTGAATCTCGGCCACGGCCTTCGACGCCCAGCTGAAGGAGCCGAACCAGCCGAAGCAGCGCCCCTTGATGTCCTTCTGCGACAGCTCGTCGAGCAGGACGTTCATCTCGTGGTAGAGCCCCGTGTTGTAAGTCGGTGCACCGACGATGAGGCCACGGTAGCGGAAGAGGTCGCGGATGATGTAGGAGTGGTGGGTCTTCGACACGTTGTACATGACGATGTTCTTCAGTCCGGCCTGGCTGGCGGCGCGGGCAATGACCTCGGCGGCGCGCTCGGTGTTGCCGTACATCGTGCCGTAGCAGATGACGAGTCCCGGCTCGGCCTCGTAGCGCGACAGGCGGTCGTAGATGCCGATGACTTTCTCCACATACTGGTGCCAGACGGGACCGTGGGTGGAGCAGATGTAGTCGACCTTGACGCCGGCAAGCTTCTTCAGCGCCATCTGCACCGGAGTGCCGTACTTGCCGACGATGTTCGAGTAGTAGCGGGTCATCTCCTGCCAGAAGTCGTCGCAGTTCATCTGGTCGTCCACGTAGGCACCGTTCAGCGCGCCGAAGCAGCCGAAGGCGTCGCCCGAGAATAGCGTGGTGCCGCAGAGGGTCATCATCGTCTCCGGCCAGTGGACCATGGGGGTCAGCACGAAGCTGAGGCTGTGGGCGCCCAGGGAGAGCGTGTCGCCGTTCTTCACCTCCTTCAGGCCGGTGGTCAGGCGGTAGAAGCCGCTCATCATGTCGAACGTCTTCTTGTTGCCTATTATCTCAATGCCGGGATAGAACTGGCGCAGCAGGGCCAGCGAACCGCTGTGGTCGGGCTCCATGTGGTTCACCACAACGTAGTCGATGGGGCGCTCCCCGATGACCTCACGGATGTTCTCCAGGAAGGGCATGAAGAAGTCCACCTCGACGGTGTCTATCAGGCATACCTTCTCGTCGTCAATGAGGTAGGAGTTGTAGGACACGCCGTTGGGCAACGGCCACAGTCCCTCGAAGAGGTTCTTGTTACGGTCGTTCACGCCGACGTAATAGATGTTGTTGCTGATTTCTTTCATGAGTTATTCAGTTGTTTGGGTTATTTCTTTTCTCATGCGCTCGCCGAAGTCCTCGTCGACGTAGTTGTAGAGGCTCCGGCAGACGTTGGCCGAAAACTGCTGGGCACAGCCGATGACAGCGTCCCACTGCTCCGTGCTGAGTCCGCGGTCGATGGTGTCGCGGGTGATGCCGTACTTCATCATGCCGTAGATGAAGCCCGCATTGAAGTTGTCGCCGGCACCGATGGTGCTCACCGTCTCGTCGGACAGCACCACGGGGTACTCGCGCGACAGGCCTCCCTCGGCACGCAACTGCACGGGCTGGGTGCCCTGGGTGTAGATGAACTTCTTGGTATAGAACGATATTTCAGAACGGTACACCAGGTCAGCCCCCTGCTTGCGGAACATCACCTCGAAATCCTCGTCGGAGCCACGCACGATGTCGGCCATCTCGAAGTTCTCCAGAATGTTGGGCGTGAGCTTCACCACCTCGTGACGGTGGGAGGCCCGGAAGTTGACGTCGTAGTAGAGGATGGCCCCGCGCTGCCGCGCATAGTCGAGGAACCCCTTCACCTGCGGGCGTATGACGGGGTTGACGGCATAGTAAGAGCTGAAGAGGACGATGTCGTCGCGGGCAACGTCGGGATAGCTGAAGTCTATCCTGTCGTGGGCGTGGTCCTTGTAGAAGATGTACTCGGCATCGTTCTTCTCGTTGAGGAAGGCCAGGGAGATGGGCGACTTCGACTCCGGGTAGATATAGACGTTGTCGGCCCCGACGTTGTTCTCGCGCAGGAACGAGACGATGTGCTCACCCACACGGTCGTTGCCGGTCTCGCTGATGAACTGCGCCTCAATGCCCGAGCGCCCGAGCGAAATCATACTGTTGAAGGCCGAGCCGCCAGGCACGGCGCTCACGGGCTGGTTGCCCCGGAAAATAATGTCGAGGACCGTTTCCCCGATGCCAATGACCTTTCTCATAGACGTTACATGTAGCTTTCGTCTGCAAAGATACAACATCTTTCTCATTCCACACCCATCATTTTTCTTTTTTTTGCTGCCTTTCCCGCAGGAAAAATCACTACCTTTGCACCCATGAACTACAACATCACTACCCTGTCCGGCGGACTGAGGGTCATTCACCGCCCGACGGCGTCGGCCGTCGTCTACTGCGGCTACCAGGTGGCCGCCGGCACGCGCCACGAGCTGCCCGGCGAGGAAGGGCTGGCCCACTTCTGCGAACACATGACGTTCAAGGGCACCCGCCGTCGCAGTGCCGTCCAGATTATCAACGCCCTGGAGCAGGTGGGCGGCGAGCTGAACGCCTTCACCAACAAGGAGGACACGACGTTCTACGCCGCCGTGGGCCGCGACCACGTCAGCCGCGCCGTGGACCTGCTGACGGACATCGTCTTCCACAGCGAGTACCCGCAGCCGGAGGTCGAAAAGGAGGCAGAGGTAGTGTGCGACGAGATAGAAAGCTACAACGACTCGCCCGCCGAGCTCATCTACGACGAGTTCGAGAACCTGCTCTTCCAGGGACACCCCTTAGGCCACAACATCCTGGGCACGGCCGACCGCGTGCGCAGCTACCGCAGTGATGACGTCAGCCGCTTTGCCCGCCGCCACTACCGTCCCGGGAACGCGGTGTTCTTCATCGACGGTGACGTCAGCTTCCAGCGCGTGGTGAGGCTGCTGGAGGCTAACCTTTCTAGGGAATCTAGCCTTTCTAGGGAATCTAGCCCGGCTAGAATGCCTGGTCTTTCCAGAGCGGCTTGCCCGGCCACCCCCTTCTCCGTCACCCGCCGGCAGGGCACCCACCAGGCCCACGTCATGCTCGGCACCCAGGCCTATGCCTACGACGACCCGCGCCGCATGACCCTCTACCTGCTGAACAACATCCTCGGCGGACCGGGCATGAACGCACGGCTGAACCTGGCACTCCGCGAACGTAACGGACTGGTCTATACCGTCGAGTCGTCCATGACGTGCTACGGCGACACCGGCCTGTGGGCCGTCTACTTCGGCAGTGACCCGCACGACGTCAGCCACTGTCTGCGACTGGTGCGACACCAGCTGGACCGGCTGCGCCAGCGGCCCTTGTCGGCCACACAGCTGCGTACCGCCCAGCGGCAGCTGAAAGGCCAGCTGGCCATTGCCTGCGACAATAGGGAACAGTTCGCCCTTGACTTCGGACGCAGCTTCCTGCACCGCGGCACCGAACGCCACCTGGGCCGCCTCTTCGCCAGCATCGACGCCGTGACAGCTGAAGAGCTCCAGGGGGTTGCCCTGGAGCTCTTCGACGAGCAGCGTCTCTCCACGCTGATATTCCGGTAACAGTCCCTGCGACGCTCAGTACCCGGCAGAGTACGCAAGCCTGTCAAGGCCTGTCCCCGCCTACAACCCTGTCTCTATCAGCGTACGGAACTGCTGGATGCCCTGGTGGTTGTTGTCAAGGGCCTCTACTTCTGCAAGATACTGCAAGGCTTTCTCCTTGTCGCCCATGCCGTAGTGGCCGAGGGCAAGCATGTACTTACAGTGGATGAGGTTCTTGGTGTCGAGGGAGTCCTCCCAGATAAGCAGGTCGGGCAGCGATACAGCGAAGTAGTCCATCGTCTGTTTCTCAAAGATATGCTGCTTGCCGTAGTTGATGAGGCGGTAGAAGCGTCCGTGTGCCTCGTCGCTGCGTCCAAGCTTGTAGAGGGCCAGTCCCTGATAGAAAATCTTGTCGGGCTTCGCGTCGTTGTAGTACATGGCGGCAGCGGGTTCCTGCGGACCCTTCGTAGCTTCCTCCCAGCACTCTTTTGCTTTCGCCGTTTCGCCCTTGGCGTCGTAGGCGATACCGAGCAGGTAGTAGAAGTCGTTCTCCTGAGCACCGTAGAGCTTGCCCTCGCCGAGGTGGTGGGGATATTCGAGGCACTCTTTCAGTAGTTTGATGGACTTATCGTACTCCTTGCTGAGGATGGCCTTCTTCGCCAGTTCCACGCGGGCAATCTGGTACTGCGTGGGCACCTTGCCTTCGCCGCCCTCCCAGGGATGGAACTGGTGACAGTCGAGCAGCACCTTGGCGTCGCCGTAGAGGCCTACCTGATTGAGGAGGGTTATCTCTTCCAGCCGGAGGTCGTCACGCTGCTGAAGTAATTTGGGATACTTCTGCAGGAAGACGAGCCGCTCGGCATGGGGCTTCTGCAAGCGTTTATAGAGCTGGTCGAGTTCCATCAGGATACGACTGTCCGTCTCGTCGAGCTGGAAGGCACGCTCCATATATTCCAGGGCTTCCTGCTCCTTGCCCTGTTTATTGAAGCGGGCGAGGGCGAGGTTGCGCCAGACGGTGGGGAACTTGGAATCGATACGGGCCGACAGTTCCCAGTTCTCGATGGCGAGGTCGTACTGACGGGCTGCATAGTAGAGGCAACCTAAGTAATAAGGTGCCTTGGCTCCCTTGGGATTCTCACGCTTAGCGGCCTCCAGGGCGATGACATCTTCCGCACGGTTGGGGAAACAGTAGTCAGGACAAGCTGTCTCCGCCTCCTGATAGCGGCCTAAATAATAATAGGTCATCGGTGTCGTGGCACCCTCGCTGGCGGCGATGTTCCATATGGCCTTTGCCTCATCATTCAGTCCTGCTGCACAATAGTCAAGGGCCACCTCGTTATAATTTTGGTCGCTCTTGCGCAGCATCTCCTTCATCTCCGTGAGGATGTCCTCGTCCTGCTCCAAGAGGTAACGCTCGTAGCGGCAGCCGTAGTTGAACTGGTCGAACTCCAGTGACTCATCGATGAGTGTGAGGGCCTCGCTTGACTGGCCCAACTTGCGCAGGACGGCTGCCTTCAGGGCACGGGCCTTGTGGTTGTGCCAGTTGCTGACAAGACAACGGTTCAACTCGTCAAGGGCATCCTCGTAGCGGCCCTGCATCGTGCTGATCTTGGCAGCCTCGAAGTAGCCGGCATCTGCCCATGCCTTGTTCCACGTGGCCTTCCAGAACAGTTCGTAGGCCTCGTCCACCTTTCCCTGATACTTCAGCGACAGGGCGAGGTTGTAGATGGGCTCTCCGTCGTAGGGGTTGGGGTTGCGCTTCTGCGAGAGGCGGACGGCCTTGCGCAGGTAGGTTTCAGCTCTGTCGAAGCGTCCCTTGCGGATATACCACAGGCCCATGGCGTTGAGACAACGGATGTCGTTGGGGTCGCGGCGCAGGGCCTCTTCATAGTAGTCGGTGGGCAGCCAGGTGGCGTGGCGGTACTGCTCCAGGTGCAGCCCCGTCAGGTAGAGCTGCTCGTTGGTCTTGACCTGCTCAGGCAACAGGGCAGCCTCGGCACTGTCGGGGATGGGGCGAATGTCGTCGCTCTCGGCATGCCACTGCAGCACGCTGCGCTCACCATAGCAGAAGGTCTTGTAGATGTCGAAGGTAAGCTGATTGAACTTTGCGTCCTCCACGCCGACGGTCTCAGTGAGCACCTCCTCTGGGGTGATGGTCACTTCTTTGTTATAATATACCGTACCGTCGTCGTTCCGGAGTACGATGCGGACCTCTTGTCTGGAGGTAGCAAAGACCTTGAAGCGTACCACGCCGCCACCGTTTTCCTCGATGTTCATGATAAGGTCCTTGGAGGCCTGCTTCACCACACCCAATTCGCGGTAGGGCATGAAATACTGTACGAAGCGTTTCTCCTCGTAGGGCATGAGCCAGGTGAAGTCGGGCTGGTTCTCGGTATATACACCGGCCATCAGTTCGATGTAGGGCCGGAAGCCGCTGCGGTCGATGCCGAGCGCAGAACGCTCGGCCGCGGTCGTCTCGTCGGTGAGGTTGCGGTCCCAGGCGCGTCCGAAGTCGCCGTTACCCCACGTCCACTGCTTCTTGCCAGGCGAGAAATGGTGGCTGGCGACATGCAGCATACCGGCCTCGGTATCGTTCTCGTAGCCGCCCTCGAAGTTGAAGCGGGAGTTGACACCCATATACGATGTGGGCACGTAGATGTTCTTGTAGTTGGAGATATCGACACCGGCGGAATAGTCCATCTTGTAGTAGGTCCCCGTAGCGATGGGGAAACTGGAGACGGCACGCTTACCGTGGTCGAAGACGGCGTTGATGTCGGGTGGGAACACGCTCTGGTAGGCATCGTTCACCTCGACGGCAGGATTGGCCCACCAGAGGAAGGTCTGCGGCACGTCGGTGCGGTTGTAGAGCACACCCTTGATTTCCAGGTAGGCACAACCGGGACGCAGCGTAAAACCTGCCATGCCCTTCTGGTGGAACATCTTCTCCATCTCGCTCACCCAGACGGTCACCGAGCCGTCGTCACCCTCCTCGATACACGTATCTACAGGCATGTAGGTAGAGGGACGATGGTGCTGCGGCCAGTTGAACTCGATGCCACCTGAAATCCACGGGCCGACGAGACCCACCAGGGCTGGCTTGATGACGTGGTTGTAGTACACGTAGTGACGCTTCTTTATTTTGTCCCACGCCATCTGCACACGGCCTCCCAGTTCGGGCAACACCATGATTTTCACATACTCGTTCTCTATCCATATGGCCAGATAGTCCTTATCCACCTTCTCATCCGACATTGTCTCAATGACGGGATAGGGATAGACCACACCGCTACTGCCTTGATAGACTCTCTTTTCCAGAAACATCGGGCTCTTCTCTGGCTTTCCAACTTCGTAAGTTGGTATCGTGACGATTTCTCTCCAAGCTTTTACTGACATCGCTGTATTGATTTTAATGGTTTACTAATTCTTTTTCAAGCTGCTCCAACGACTTTCCCTTGGTCTCAGGACAACTGCGGAAAAGGAACACAAAGGCACAGCAACAGATAAGGGAGTAGGTCCAGAAAGTTCCGCTGCTGCCCAGTGCTGCGTTCATAGAAGGAAACGAGAAGGTGAGCGTACAGCAGCCTACCCACAAGGCAAACGTACACGTAGCCATGGCAACACCCCGGATGCGGTGGGGGAATATCTCGGCCAGTAGCGTCCAGGTTACAGGTCCCAGCGTCATAGCATAGACCGAGATGGCTGCCACCACAAGTGCTACCATCAGCATACCCGTCATTCCCATGAAGTAACAGGTTCCCAATATGAGGTATATCAGACCAAGACCACCGGCCCCCATGAGCATCAGTGTCCGGCGTCCCCACTTCTCTATGGTATAGAGAGCCACAAAGGTAAAGAGTACATTGGCAATACCCGTGATGACGATATTGATGAACATGCCGTCGACATCGAAACCGGCCCCTACGAAAATCTCCTGTGCGTAGTTGAAGATGACGTTCGTGCCGCACCACTGCTGGAACACGGCAATGACCAGCCCCAAGAGCAGCACCCGACGATACCTGGGCTGCAGCAGTTCGCCACGACTTGCGGCGAGGCTTCTGGACAAACCGGACTCTCCTGCCTTTCCGGGTTCTCCGGAACTTCCGGCCCTCATCTTCAGGAACACCGGACTCTCCGGAATGAAGAAACTCATCACGAGGAACAGGGCTGCTGGCAGGGTCTCGGCCCAGAACATCCAGCGCCAGCCCCACGCCACGTTCCATGCCTGACTCTCGGCAACACTGGTGTCGCGGGCCAGCAGCATATTGACTATCTGCGCTGCCAGAATACCCAGCACAATGGTCATCTGATTCAGACTGACCATCCGCCCACGAATCTCCGCAGGACTGACCTCCGCGATATACATGGGAGCCAGGGCCGACGCCACGCCAATGCCCACACCACCAATGAAACGGGCGACGTTAAACAACGTGAAGTCGTTAAACAGCCCCGTGGCAATGGCCGACACGGTAAACAATACGGCAGACAGCATCAGCAGCGGCTTACGCCCGTACCTGTCGGCAGCACTTCCCGCCACCATCGCTCCCACCAGACAACCCACCAAGGCCGTCGTCATCGCTACTCCCTGCATCAGCGGCGAGTCGGCAATGCCGAAAAACAACTCATAGAACGGCTTCGCGCCGCCAATCACCACCCAGTCATAGCCGAAGAGCAGACCGCCCATGGCCGATACCAGGCAGATGAAGTAGATAAAACCCTTGTTGAAACCTTGCATAGTTCTTCTGTCGTTTTTAGTTATTACTTGAACTGGGGGCAAAGATACGAAGAAAACTATCTCGTTTTTATAGAAAAAAAGAGGGAGGACATGGATTTTTCTGCAATGGAATTCTCCTGTTTTGCAAATAAATAGTATCTTTGCCCAGAGATAAAGCGAAAATAACTAAGAACTGCAAATGTTATGAAGAAACTGAAAGACGGTTTCATGGGTGAACGCTCCATCGTACTGCCTCCAATGGTTGTCGAGATGGAAGAGAACGACCCGCTGGTATCCAACCTCTACCTGACAGACATAGGCTACTATCCACATGCCACCTACCACTACTGCAACCGCCAGCAGTCCATCGACCAGTACGTGCTTATCTACTGCGTTGAGGGAAGTGGATGGTACCGTCTGGACGAGAAAGAGTACAAGGTACACAGAAACCAGTTTTTTATCCTTCCGGCAGGGAAGCCCCATACATACGGTGCTGACGAGGGTAACGAATGGACTATCTACTGGATTCACTTCCGCGGAAACCTGGCCGACATCTATGCCCAGGGAGCCTACAAGCCACAGGAAATCAATATCTCCATGACCTCACGTATCAGTGAACGCAACAATATCTTCGAAGAAATCTTCCACACTCTCGAACAGGGACTGGACGTAGAGAGTCTGCGCTATTCGTCATCCCTCCTCCACCACTACCTGGCTTCCATGCGCTACCTGAAGCAATACCGTCAGGCCGTCAAGAAAGAGAAGACAGACAACGTGGTAGACGCCGCCATCCACTATATGACGGAAAACATTGAGAACCACATTACCATTCAGGATGTCGTCAAATACATCGGCTATTCTGCCAGCCGCTTTGCCACACTCTTCAAGCAGCAGACAGGGAATACCCCTCTGAACTACTTCAACCAACTGAAGATTCAACGTTCCTGCAAGCTTCTGAAGGAGACTGACATGAAAATCAACCAGATAAGCCATAAGATAGGTATTGACGACAGCCTCTACTTCTCCCGTCTGTTCTCAAAGACCATGGGCATGTCTCCCAAAGAGTACAGGGAGAATGTATAGCTTCAGGAAAAACTGCAAAAGAATCATACATAACAAATAACCAGAACGATATGAAAAAAACACTTACACTGGCAATCCTCATGCTGACACTACTGACGGCACTTCCCGTCACAGCCAAAAAGAAACAGCAGACACCACAGACCGACCGCGAATACTGGGCTGCACTGGCCTACCAGATGGCACAGCCCGTGCTGGAGCCCATGGCCAAAGGCGAACTGCAGCAGGTCATGAAGACGGAGTTCTCGCCCAGCTTCGACAACCGCAACCGCAAGGTGGTATATATGGAGACCTTCGGACGGCTGATGGCGGGCATTGCCCCCTGGCTTACCCTGCCTGATGACGACACGACGGAAGGACGACAGCGACAGCAGCTGCGACAGTGGGCACTGGCAGCCTACAGGAACAGCGTCGACCCTCAGTCGCCCGACTATCTGTGCTGGGGCGTGGCAGGACAGAACCTCGTCGACGCCGCCTACATCGCAGAGTCGTTCCTCAGGGCCTATGACCAGCTGTGGATACCGCTGGACGAGACTACCAAGCAACGCTACATCGGGGAGTTCCAGAAACTGCGCCGCATTGACCCACCCTACACCAACTGGCTCCTGTTCTCCTCGACCATCGAGAGCTTTATCGCCAAGGCCAACGGACGGAGGGGTTACGACGAGTACCGCGTCAACTCAGCCATCCGGAAGATGGAGGAGTGGTACGTCGGCGACGGCTGGTACAGCGACGGCCCCGCCTTCGCCTTCAACTACTACTCCAGCTATGTCTTCCACGCCATGTACCTGGAGACGCTACAGGCCATGACGGACGCCAAGGTGAACTCACGGCTGGACTACCCGAAATACTACGCCCGCGAACTGAAACGCGCACAGAAGTACAGCATCATCCTGGAACGCTTCATCTCGCCGGAAGGCACCTTCCCCGTCTTCGGACGCAGCATACCCTACCGCCTGGCAGCCCTCCAGCCGCTGGCCCTGATGGCATGGTACCAGGCACTGCCGAAGGAACTGTCGAACGGACAGGTGCGGGCCGCCCTGACAAAGGTGATGCACCGCATGTTCGACGCCGGCACCAACTTCAACGATGCGGGCTACCTCACCATCGGCTTCTGCGGCAGTCAGCCCGACGTGGCCGACTGGTATACGAACAACGGTTCCCTCTACATGACAAGCCTTTGCTTCATGCCCCTCGGACTACCCGCCAGCCATCCCTTCTGGACGGCCGAAGCCGAACCCTGGACACAGGTGAAGGCATGGAACGGGAAGCCCTTCCCCAAAGACCACCAGTGGAAAGACGACATCCAGACAAAGGACAAATTCTAAGGAAAGGAAATGAGGAAAGGCACACTTCTCGCACTCGCGACCATGCTGTCGCTGACAATAGCGGCACAACGCTTCACGTCCTACACGGAACTGCTGGACAGCATCCTGGTCAGCCCAGGCCACTATGAACCACTGCCACGGGCTACGGAAAACTGGTGGCGCGACAGTCTGCCGGAGGACATGCGCCGGAGCTACATCCTCGAAGGCGAACGAATGCTGGGAAAGTCCTGGTCCGCGCTGCCGCTATCGGTATTCGCCGAGTTCAAGGAGAACGGCAACCGCGTCAACTACGAGGAGCTGTGCTTCGACAAGCGGCGACAACTGGCCGTGCTGGCCATGGCGGAGATTGCCGAAGGCAAGGGACGCTTCCTGAACGCCGTGGCCGACGGACTGCAGAGCCTGTGCGAGGAGACGTGGTGGGGCATTCCCGCACACTATAAATATAAGGTACCCGTAGCAGGGGAGCAGACGGTGGACCTCTTCAACGCCGAGACGGCCAACCTGGTGGCATGGACAACCTACATGCTGCGGCCCCTGCTGGACCGGCGGTTCCCGCAACTGGGAAAACGCATCGACCAGGAACTGCAACGGCGCATCCTGACACCGGCACGGAAGAACGACTACTGGTGGAAGACGGCGGGCATGAACTGGAACCCATGGATATGCTCCAACTGGCTCGCCTGTGTATTGCTGGCAGAGAACGACCGGCAGCGACAGCTGGAGGCCGTGGGACAGATATTAAGGTCTATGGACACCTTCGTCGACAGCTACAAGGACGACGGCGGGTGCGACGAGGGACCGGGATACTGGGACCGCGCCGGTGCCTCGCTTTACGAGTGCATGAACCTGCTGTACCAGGCCACCGGTGGACACGTTGACCTTAGAGGCAACGGGAAAATCAAGGCCATGGCAGCATACATCTACAAGACCTACATCGGACAGGGATACGTGCTGAACTTTGCCGACTCACACGGCAACCGCAACATGCAGCACCCGAACATCGTCTACCCCTTCGGACACTTCATGGGCGACAAAACCATGAAACGCTTTGCACGCTACATGGCCGACGAGAAGGACCTGACACACCAGGCGGGAAGATGCTACGCCAGTGAAGGCAACTTCCCCTCCCTAAGCCGGGAGCTGTTCTTCCTACGGCAGTGGGGCGACCTGCAGCAGGAGCATGCCGAGGAGCCCAGGCTGAAAAACGTGTGGCTCGGTGACCTGCAGATATGGGCTTGCCGACCCAGCGGCGGACGGCTCTACGTAGCCATGAAGGGCGGCAACAACGGGGAGAGTCACAACCACAACGACGTGGGACAGCTGCTGCTGTATGCCGACGGGCAGCCCGTACTCATCGACCCCGGCGTGGGGGAATATACGTCGAAGACGTTCTCGGACCAGCGTTACTCCATCTGGACCATGCAGAGCGACTATCACAACCTGCCCCTGATTAACGGGCGGAGCCAGCGCGACGGCAAGCAATACGGGGCGCGCATGGTGAGACAACAGACTGACGCGCTGACACTTGACCTGGCTGGAGCATACCCTCAGGAAGCGGCCGTCAGGAAGTGGCTGCGGCAGGTGCAGGTCAGCAGGAAAGGAACGGTAAGCATCACGGAGAGCTACGAACTGGATGACTATAAGGCACCGACGCAACTGGTGTTCATGACAACAAGGGAGCCTGTCTGCGGACAGGGCACCATCCGCATCGGGGACGTCCAACTCTGCTACGACTGCCGACAGCTGACAGCCGACGCGGAGGACATCAGCACACGGCTCGACCCACTGCTGCGAGGCATGTGGGGAGAAAAAATGTACCGGATAGTGCTCACCGTCCTCTCAAAGGAGCGGAAAGGCACCATCCGGTATACCGTCAAGTAAGTCGCAACAGGATTAGCGGGCTGCGAAGAACAGACCCTCACCGGCAGCCATACGGGCATCGTAGACACCCTGCTCGTTCAGCGTGAAGACCTTCTCCTCACCATTCAGCACGGCCTTGATGGCCTTCTTGTCACTCGTATAGCGGAAGAGTTCCTTGGTCACACCGTCGCTGGTCATCGACCAGGCGTCCTGACTCTTGTCGTACGTGAGAAGCACGGTCTTTCCGGCTTCTGACTTTATCTCGTAACCATTCTTCAGGACGGTCACTGCATAGAGCTGACCATCCTCGCCCATCACCTTCTTGGTCTTACCTATCTCTGCATTCATGGGATTGTCGCCGGTCCAGAACTCAACGGTATTCAGCACAAGACTGTCGACCAACAGGGTGATAGAGCCGACAATAGGCATCAGTACGAAGCCTACTACAGCGTTGACAAACTTGTTGTCCGACATGTGGCACTGCCACTTGGCATAGGAGTTGAACAGCGAGAAGGAACCGATGCACGAGTTCATGCCAAGGGCTCCGATGAGCAGGAAGGCTGCTACCTTGAAACTAATCTTTTTCATTTCCTTTTCTGGTTTTTGTTTATGATGTTTATAAAAAGAATATACTTTCGGGCCCCATGTTCAGCAGGAGGTCCAGGATGCTGAGGTTGGACAGGAAACCATGTCGCTGCTCATAGACCTGATAGTAGCGGCGGGGCAGGAAGTCGGCATCAGGAAGAGGGTGCTTGGGATGGATGGCAGTACGCCAGTCCGTCACGGCGACCTCGGTATCAGGACCTTCCACAAGGCGCGGCTGGATGTCCAGCAACTCGCACATTTTCCGCACAATCGCCATGTTGTAGTCGTACAGGTACTCCCAGTGCTCTTCAAAGAAAGGACGCAGGTCGTCCTGATAGTAGTCGAAGAAAGGACTGTCGCCATAAGCCGACAGCAAGGCATGCCAGTGCTGGTGACGCCAGTTGCCGTGGTCGCTGATACGGACATCCCGCACACGGCGGGCTTTCTCAACGGGAACGACAAGCGACTGGGGACCATTGGCAGCTGCTATGACACAGCGGTTACGATACGTCTGCTTCTGAAACGACTCGTCGGCGTCAATCACGGCAGCCTCTGCACGGTACAGCTTCTGGTACCATTGCACAGGGCCGAAGTAGGTGGTGGCAAGCAGGACGGTCATGGCTGAAGCAGATAACGCTTCCTGATGAGAGGGTTATAGACTACAAGCAACGGACTGCCAATGATGCAGCGGTCGGGCACCAGACCGAAGTCCTGACTGTCCTCCCTGTTCTCCGGATTAAGCGTCTCCATATAGTAGTAATCGGCATCAGCACAACTGTTCAGGCCGGGAACTACCTGCTTCTCACCCCTCAGGACAACCTCATCGCCAGGGACGGCCCGGCAGCGGCACACCAGAATACGGGAACAGAGCGAGTCACGAGGGTCCTCGAAGACAATGATGTCGCCACGTTCCACATTACTCCTGCCTAAGCGGCCATAAGGGAAGAAGCGGCCGTCGCCAACACGCAGCCCGTAGGCCCAACGGTTGACCAGCAGTCGGTCGCCCGTCAGGTAAGTAGGCTCAAGTCCTCCTCCCTCCACCGTAAAGACGGTGAAGACCAGTGCCCGGAAAGCCAGCATAGACACCAGGGCAACAGCCAGTGCAAGGAGGAACTTCAGCGTGCTGCGCATAGGGACAAACTACTTGATGTTGTCGACGAAGCGGAACAGACGGCTCCAGCGGATGCCGGAGAAACCGTGACGGTCAGGGTCGCTGGACCACCAGATGAAGATGGGCTTGCCGACAACATGGTCCTCTGGGACAAAGCCCCAGTAGCGGGAGTCAGCAGAGTTATGGCGGTTGTCACCTTGCATCCAGTAGTAGTCCATCTTGAAGGTGTACTCCTTGGTCTCCTTACCGTTGATAAGTATCTTGCCATCCTTCACCTGCAGGTCATTGCCTTCATACACCTTGATGGGACGCTCGTAGACAGGCAGGTTGTCGAGTGTCAGCTGTAGCGTCGCTCCCTTCTTCGGAATCCATACTGGACCGTAGTTGTCACGTGTCCAGTGCTTGTTGCCGTTCAGGGGATAGGTGTCCAGGGTGCTGGCCTCCGTGTTCAGTTCAATGCTCTCTACGAGATCCTTACGCTGACTCAAGGCAGCCACGGCACGCTTCGTCAGCGGCATGTAGCCCATCTGATTCAGGCTGATGATGTCTTCCGTGGAGATGCCGAGTTCCTGCATCAGCTCGTCAGGCAGGTGCTGACGCAATTTCACCCAATAGGTGTACTGCACGTTGTCAGGCTCCTTGTTGGCCTTGCCGTCAAGGTAGACGATACGGTTCTTAATCTGCAGCGTCTGACCGGGCAGACCGACGCAGCGCTTCACGTAGTTCTCGCGGCGGTCGGCAGGACGAGTGACAACCTCGCCATACTCCGCCTGATTGTCGGCAATAGCCTGACGGCCAAGCGCATAGACCGCATCATAGAACTGACGGCGCTCCATGGCAGAAAGAGAGTCCGGGTTAGGATGGTTAGGCCATAGCTGATAACCTATGGAGTAACACATCTGATAATAGTCGTAGGCCTGGTACTGGGGTGCCGAGCACAGCGTGTCGCCGGCGGGGAAGTTGAAGACGACGATGTCGTTCAGATGTACCTTGCCCAGACCTTTCACGCGGCGGTAGTCCCACTGTGGCCACTCAATGTACGACTTGCACTCGATGACGGGCAGCGTGTGCTGCGTCAGCGGCATCGTCAGCGGTGTCTGAGGGATACGGGGACCGTAGCTGACTTTCGACACAAACAGGTAGTCGCCCGTCAGCAGCGACTTCTCCAGCGAACTGGAGGGAATGACGTAGTTCTGAAAGAAGAACAAGTTAATAAAATAGACGGCTACCAGGGCGAAGACAAGGGCATCAACCCACGACATGACCCACTTCACAGGACCTTCCGACTCTTTCCACCACTGCCACTTAATCTTCTTGGTAATGTAGACATCGTAGATAAACGGAACGACGAGCAGTCCCCACCACGAACCTACCCAGTAGAGGAACAACAGATAAAGGACCAGCACAACGATGAACTTGGCCCACTGGACCTTCATGTTCAGCTTCTCTTTCTTTTTTATCATGGTTTTTTCTAGTATTTCTAGTTGTTCTAGTCAGACTAGAATTTAAACATATCACTGATAGTCAGCAGCCCCTGATGCTCCTGTGTGTACTCGGCAGCGAGGACGGCACCGAGGGCAAAGCCCTTACGGCTATGGGCATCGTGAGTAATTGTGATGAGATCGGCATCGGAGTCGTAGCGCACGGTATGGATGCCAGGCACCTCACCGCGGCGGATATGGTCCACGCGCAGGTACTTCTTGTCCGTCGTGTCCTCCTTCCATGCCTCCTTGCGGTCAATGTTCTCCACAATCTCCTCAGCCAGCGTAATAGCAGTGCCGGAGGGGTGGTCGAGTTTATGCACATGATGCGTCTCTTCCATCTCGACGTCATACTGCGGGAACTGGTTCATAATCTTCGCCAGGTAGCGGTTCACGGCCGAGAAGATGGCCACGCCGATAGAGAAGTTCGAGGCCCAGAAGAGCGTTTTCCCGTTAGCTGTGCACTGCTGACGCACCTCGTCACCATGCTCCTTCATCCAGCCTGTTGAGCCGCTGACCACCTTCACACCTTTGTCCCAAGCCTTCAGGTAGTTGCCAAAGGCTGCCTGCGGAGCCGTAAACTCAATGGCCACGTCAGCCGATGCGAACGCAGGACTGTCGAAGTCCTGCTGGTTATCAATATCAATAATACTCACAATCTCATGACCACGCTCAAGGGCTATCTGTTCTATCATCTTGCCCATCTTGCCGTAGCCTATTAAAGCAATCTTCATAATACCTAATATATTTATACGCGTGCAAAGATAGTAACTTTCTGCGACACTGTCAAAAAACTTCGCGGTACATCTGTCATTTTTAAGAAATGTTTTGTAACTTTGCCATCAAATTGACACCCATGGAACAACTCCTGCACTATACTTGGAAGCACAAGATGTGGCCCCTGCACCCCCTGACAACCACGGACGGACGTGACGTAGAGGTCATTGACCCGGGACTGCACAACCAGCATCAAGGTCCCGACTTCTTCAACGCAAAGGTACGCATCAACGGTACGTTGTGGGTGGGCAACGTGGAGATTCACGACCGCGCCAGCGACTGGTACCTGCACGGACACGACAAGGACAAGGCCTACGACAATGTCGTGCTGCACGTCTGCGGGGTGTGCGACAAAGACGTGCTCAACAGTAACGGCCAGTATGTCACACAGATGCAGCTGGACGTCCCCGCCCATGTCCAGGAGAACTACCGCCAGCTGCTGCAAGCCGACAAGTACCCTCCCTGCTACACCATCATCCCCTCGCTGTCACGCCTGACCGTCCATGCGTGGATGGCGGCACTGGAGACTGAGCGGCTGGAGCAGAAGACAGAGGCCATCCGCCAGCGCGCCGAGCGTGCCAACGGCTCCTGGGAGGACGCCTTCTTCCAGACGCTGGCGCGCAACTACGGCTTCGGCGTCAACGGCGATGCCTTCGAGCTGTGGTCACGGCAGGTGTCACTCCCCGCTGCCGGCAAGCACCGTGACGACCTGTTCCAGCTGGAGGCCATCTTCCTCGGTCAGGCAGGACTGCTCAGTCTGGAGGCCGTCCCCGAACGCTACCGCGAACAAGCACAGCAGGACCCGTACTTCGCCAAACTCAGCAACGAGTACCGCTACCTGTCCCATAAGTTCTCGCTTGAGAGCATGGACTACAAACTGTGGAAGTTCATGCGCATGCGTCCACAGAACTTCCCTCACATCCGGCTGTCCCAGTTAGCCAACCTCTACTACGAGCGGCGGGCCAACCTGAGCACCCTGCTGGAGTGTGAGACACTGGACCAGCTACGTTCCCTGCTGGCCACACACGTAACTCCTTATTGGGAAACCCACTACACCTTTGGCTCAGAGAGTCTGCCGAACAGCAAGCACCTGTCGCCTTTCTCACTGAACCTGCTCATCATCAACACCGCCATCCCCACCCTCTTCGCTGTTGGCCGCCACCGCCAGAAGGAGGCATTGTGCGACCGGGCCTTCGACCTGCTGGAGCAGCTCAAGGCAGAGAACAACTATATTGTTACCATGTGGAAGGAGTGCGGCCTGGAGGTAAAGACGGCGGGCGACAGCCAGGCACTCATCCAGCTGAAGACCCGCTACTGCGACCGGCGCGACTGTCTGCGCTGCCGCTTCGGATACGAATACCTGCGTGCTGCGCGGTAAATAACAAACGATAAACAAGAAACCATGAAGTACTGTTTTGAGACCCGTATGGAGGTGCGCGACTACGAGTGCGACATTGAAGGCATCGTGAACAATGCCAACTACCTGCACTATGCCGAGCATACGCGCCACCTGTTCCTGAAGAAGTGTGGACTGAGCTTCGCCCAGATGCACGAACGCGGCATCGATGCCGTCGTGGCACGCATGCAACTGGAGTACAAGGCCCCGCTACATTGCGACGATGAGTTCGTCTCACGTCTGTGGTTAGAGAAAGACGGACTGAAATACATATTCCATCAGGACATCTTCCGTGCTTCCGACGAAGCCCTTTGCTTCCGCGGGAAGATGACACTGGTATGTCTTATTAACGGTCGTCTCGCCGTGAGCGAGGACTACGACCAAGCCTTCGCCCCCTACCTGTCATGAATGAGGAAGAAGTATTCTACGCCATGGCGCTGACCCGCCTGACGGGTCTCAGCGCTTCCCAGGCCCTGCTGCTCTATCAGCAGCTGGGAAGCGGCAGAGCTGTCTATGAGCACCGCAACGACATCAGAGACGTGCTGCCGGAATGTACACCACGGCTGGCTGAAGCCCTGCTCCACTGGGACGATGCGCTGCAGCGGGCGGCAGCGGAGATGGCGTTTGTCAACAATCATCACATCCAGGCACTCACCCCCGCCGACGACCGCTACCCTGTCCGCCTGAGCGAGTGCCCCGACGCCCCCATCGTTCTTTACTTCAAGGGCACCGCTGACCTGAACCACCCACACATACTGAATCTCGTAGGTACGCGCCACTGCACCGCCTACGGGAAGGACCTCGTCTGCCGCTTCGTCAGCGGCCTGAAGGAGCTGTGCCCCGACGTGCTCGTTGTCAGCGGACTGGCTTACGGCATTGACATCTGTGCCCACCGCGAGGCATTGCACAACGGCTATGACACCGTCGGCGTGCTGGCTCACGGACTGGACACCATCTATCCCAGCCACCACCGCGAGACCGCCGCCAGCATGGTGAGCCACGGCGGACTACTCACTGAATACATGACGCAGACCGAGCCGCTGCCCAACAACTTCCGGCAGCGCAACCGCATCGTGGCGGGCATGTCAGACGCCACCATCGTCGTTGAGTCTGCCTACAAGGGCGGCGCGCTCATCACCGCACGCATCGCACAGGACTACGGCCGCGATGTGCTGGCCTTTCCCGGTGCCGTCGGTGCACCCTACAGCGAGGGATGCAACAACCTTATCCGCGACAGCAAGGCCGGCCTTATCACCTCTGCCGACGACTTCGTCGCTGCCGTCGGATGGCAGACGGCAGCACAGCGAAAGAAGAGCGTTGCCGACGGCATTGAACGCACCCTCTTTCCAGACCTGACGGCCGAGGAGCGACAGATAGTCGACCTGCTGCAGCAGACGAACGACCTGCAACAGAACATCATCAGCGTAAAAGCTAACATCCCTATCGGTCAGCTCACCGCCCTCCTCTTCCAGCTGGAGATGAAGGGCGTGGTCAAGCCCCTGGCTGGTGGCACGTACCACTTAATCAATTAAAAACTAAGATTCATAGCTTTGAGAATAGGTAACATAGAATTCGGCGAGCGGCCACTGTTCCTGGCACCGATGGAGGACGTGACGGACATCGGCTTCCGTATGCTGTGCAAGCGTTTCGGAGCTGCGATGGTCTACACGGAGTTCGTGTCGGCCGAAGCACTGGTGCGCGACGTGAAGTCCACCGTACAGAAGCTGACCATCAGCGACGAGGAGCGTCCCGTGGGCATACAGATTTACGGACGTGACGTTGAGGCGATGGTCGAGGCAGCCAAGATCGTCGAACAGGCAGGTCCCGACCTCATCGACCTGAACTTCGGCTGCCCTGTCAAGAAGGTGGCGGGCAAGGGTGCCGGTGCCGGCATGCTGCAGAATATTCCGAAAATGCTGGAGATTACAGAGAAGGTAGTACAGGCGGTCCGTCTGCCCGTCACCGTGAAGACTCGCCTGGGCTGGAACCACGAACAGCTCATCATCACCGAGCTGGCCGAACAGCTACAAGACTGCGGCATCCAGGCGCTGACCATCCACGGCCGCACCCGCAGTCAGATGTACACCGGCGAGGCCGACTGGACGCTCATCGGCGAGGTGAAGCGCAACCCTCGCATCCACATTCCCATCATCGGCAACGGCGACATCCACTCCATTGCCGAGGCCGACGCAGCCTTTGACCGCTACGGCGTGGATGCCGTCATGATAGGGCGTGCCACCTTCGGTTGTCCCTGGCTGTTCAGCCGTGAACCACTGACACTCGACCAAAAGATAGACCTGCTGGAGGAGCAGCTGCGCATCAACATAGCACAACTGAGCCTTAGCCGGAAGCCCGGCGACTCAGACTACTCCGTCGAGAAGCGCGCCATCCTCCACACCCGTCGCCATCTGGCTGCCACGCCGGTGTTTAAGGGTATTCCCAACTTCCGCGAGACACGTATTGCCATGTTACGGGCCGAGAAGACTGACGAACTGCTTGCCATTCTGGAAAGCACACGGCAGCTGCTACGAACTTTCAACCCGAGAACACCTGCTACCGGAAATCCTTCAACAACCGTATGAGACACCTCCTACTGACAGCCGTCACCCTGCTCTGTACACTGACCGTCACCGCACAGCAGTCCTACACCGAGACCCGCTTTGACGAAAGCGACGGGCTCTCACAGACCCACACCACCCAGATACTACAGGACCCTGACGGACTGCTCTGGGTTGCTACCTGGAACGGACTGAACCGCTTCGACGGCTATGAGTTTGTGCGCATCGCCCCACAGGCAGGTGACGGTTGCAGCATGTCAACCGACCGCATACGCAACATCTGGCTTTCTGCCTCCGGCGATCTCTTCTGTCTGGCCGACGAGACGCTCTTCCGCTTCGACCGCAAGACCTACCGCTTCCACGACACAACGGACGGGGAACGCAAAGAGGCCGAGCGCATGCTCCACCAGCATGCCGGACGCGGAAAGTTCATCAACGGCATCATTGAATTCACCGACCGTCAGGGAATGCGCTGGCAACTGCGTCACGACGCCATCTACCGACTACGGCCCTACACACGCCCTGCCCAGCCATTGCCTCAACAGCAGTCCTCTCAGACACGCTGCATCGCCCGCGACCGACAGGGACGCATCTGGGTGAGTACCAAGGAGGATGCTACGGTACGCGTCTATGACAACCAACTGCAATTCCTGGGCTATCTGCGCCCAGACGGGCGCTTCAGTCAGCAGTACACGTCGTTCGGACAACCCATCTACTGCATCACCCCTACTGACGACGGCTCACTGTGGCTGGGCAGCAAGCCCGGCGGACTATACCATCTGCACGACAACACGCTGGAACACATCGGACCACTGCCCTGCGACAATATCTACGATATCCTGCCCGACCGCTGGGGCCGCCTATGGCT
This sequence comes from uncultured Prevotellaceae bacterium, assembly GCA_946185225.1. Lineage (GTDB taxonomy): Bacteria > Bacteroidota > Bacteroidia > Bacteroidales > Bacteroidaceae > Prevotella. The sequence goes on along the minus strand of CAMHIM010000020.1, from coordinate 124 downwards.
GGCCACGCTGGGCGGCGGACTGGTCTGCAGACTGTCCGACGGCAGCATCAAGACCGTATTGGAACAGCCCTTCCGCATGCGTTACCTGCACCTCACGAAGGACGACGTACTGCTGGCAACCACC
>CAMHIM010000019.1 GCA_946185225.1 uncultured Prevotellaceae bacterium | reverse complement strand
TCATCGGCATCGTCGTTGAAAGTACGTAGACGTCATCAATGCAGAACGACTTACCAGATGTTGGACGTGCAAAAGTGATAGTGGTTGCCGCCGTACCATTTTTGATGCGGTAAACAGCGGTATAGTATTTATGATAAAGTTGCGTTGTTATGGAATCAGTGTTTGTGTTGCTGTCCTCGAATACACCGCCGTTGTTGATAGTAACGTCGAAGGTCGCAAGATTTTCTGTTGTTGCATAGTACCTGAAGGTGAGAATTGCATCTCCGTCAAGGTCTGTGAGGGCTGTTGTGGTAGCATAGCATCCACTACTGTTGTTAAATATAAGGACGCGCTTACTGTTATTGTAATTACTTTCAGGATCGATTCCGCCTGCCGCACCTTCAATGGTCCAGTCCTTGTAGCTGTTACCCGCACTTGTCCAATATGTATGACTAGTTGTAACATCATTAAAATCCTCATGGAAGAGGATGCCCTGTCCTTCAGCCGACAGCGAGGGTAGAGTAGTCGCACATAAGGCGAGTGCCACTCGTAGTAGAAGTCTGTTCATGTTATTCTGCTAAAACTGGTATTCCTCTTTCTTCAGTTCCGCCATTGCCGCAGCAATGGCGCGACGCCAGTCGGTGTCCAGCGAGAAGCGTGTGACGCTGTCGCTGCGGGAGTAGTAGCTCAGTGTCACCTCCTTGTCCTCGTCGTTAAAGAGGGGATTGGAGTAGGAGGCATCCATGAACAGCTGCAGCACCTTGACCTGAAAGGCCTTGGGCTGGCTGTACGCCTTGAGGACGGTGGTCATGTAGAGGGTCAGAAACGAGTTCATGGCGAAGGCCTGTCGGTCGAGGAAGGTGACGGAGGAGTCGGGCATGCACTCCTTCATCTTCATGGACAGGTAGTCGAGCTCGTCAACCTTGAACTTGTTGATTTTCTTCATGACGACATTGGCATCGGGGTCGCTGACGCCCGACTGGGCCTTCTCCCGGATTTGCAGGAAAACGTCTTGTGCCTGAACGCCGACAGTACACGTCAGGCAGAGTAATAGGGTGAATAAATGTTTTCTCATATTACTGTTCATATCGAAATAGTCAGTTCTTTTTCAGATACAGCTTATGGTCAATGCATGGTGGCAGTTCTTCCTCGTAGTGTGTCACCATGATGAGGGTCTTATTGGGGCGCTGGCAGAAGGCCTCGATGATGTCCTTCACCAGCTGCCGGTTGGCGTTGTCGAGCCCGTGAAGGGGCTCGTCGAGGATGAGGAGCTCGGGGTCTTTGACGAAGGCGCGGGCAAGGAGGACGAGCCGCTGCTCACCGCTGGACACCTGCAGAAAGGAGCGGTCGGCGAGGTGGGCGATGCCGAAGAGGTCCATCCACCAACGGCAGACGGTCTGCTCCTGTGCATTGGGGCGGACATAGAGTCCGACGGTGTCCTTCAGTCCGCTGGCGACGATGCGGAGGCAGGGGAGGTCGCGCTGGTAGGAGCGGTGCATCTCGGGGGAGACGTAGCCAATGTGCTTCTTGATGTCCCAGATGCTCTCGCCGGAGCCGCGCTGATAGCCGAAGAGGCTGATGTCACAGGCGTAGCTCTGCGGGTTGTCGGCACAGATTAGCGACAGCAGGGTGGACTTGCCGCTGCCGTTGTCGCCAGAGAGGGCCCACCGCTCACCGTTGCGGATGGTCCAGTCGAGGGACTTGAGGATGGTCCTCTCCCCATAGCGGATGGAGACATTGCGCATGGAGACAACCTCGGCGGAGTGGTACTGACGGTGGAGGGCAAGGGGGAGACGCAGCAGGGCTTCGCGCTTTTCGTCACTCAGCCGTTCGGCTGCATTGCCGTTGCCCTCTATCTCTATGATGTCTTCCACGTAGTCGGGGATGTCCTTGGGACGGGCCACCACCAGGTATACCGTCAGTCCCTGCTCGTCGGTGAGCGACTGCAGCAGGTCGCGCAGCTGACGGCGGGCCGTGCTGTCGAGCCCGATGAACGGGTTGTCCATGATGAGTGTCTTGGGTTGTGCCAGCAGCGTCTTCGTGAGTTGGAACTTCCGCAGTTCGCCGCTGGAGAGGGTGATGATGTACTTGTCCAGCAGCGGTTGCAGACAGAACAGTCCGTACAGGTGCTGTTGCATGTGTCGCCGTTCCTCCGTGTCCTCGCCCGTCAGCAGAAACGTCTTCTCCAGCAGTTCGCCCACCGTGGGCGTCTCCGCGTCAATGTCGTGCTGATTCCAGCGAAGCTGTAGGTAGTAGGCATTATCCACTCCCGACCCATAGGAGTCGCGAAAGGCGATATAACGTACGCTGTCGCTGGCCAGCCGCTTGCGCATATCGTCCACGTAGCGCGTCTTGCCGCTGGCGTTCCTTCCCAGAATGGCAATGATGTTTCCCTTCCTCATACTTGTCTTTTTACCTTCCCCGGATTCTTTGTGACGAAGTCCTTCCATCCCCGGTAGTGGGCGTCGCTAACGGGCTTTCCTGACTGCATGTAGTGGCAGTAGGCGGCTGCCAGGGCGTCCGTGGCATCCATGAACTCCGACATCTCCTCCTTCTGAATCTTCATGAGCCGTTGCATCATGCCTGCCACCTGCTCCTTGGAGGCGGAGCCATTACCGGTGATAGCCATCTTGATTTTCATGGGGGCATACTCGTGGATGGGTACGCCGTGGTGGATGGCGGCAGCGATAGCGACACCCTGGGCACGTCCCAGTTTCAGCATGGACTGTACGTTTTTCCCGAAGAACGGAGCTTCGATAGCCACCTCGTCAGGCAGGAAGGAGTCAATGATGCCTGTGACCCGCTCGAAGATGTGGCCCAGCTTCAGGTAGCCGTCGCCGTACTTGCGCAGGTCAATGACGCCCATCGTCACGAGTTGTGCCTTGTTGTCGGTGACTTTCAGCACCCCGTAGCCCATCAGGTTTGTGCCGGGGTCTATGCCCATGATGATTTTTTCCATTTGACGAGCAAAGGTAGTAAACTTCTCTGAAATGCCAAAACTATGACTTGAAAAAATGTTTTTCACTCATATTATTCTTATTTTATTTTGTCCTCCAAAGTTTACATCTAAAAAGAAAACAAAAATAAGCAGAAGAACTTGAAAATTAACAGAAACATGCCGAGTTTCGACCCGAAAGTCCGGCAGTTTCGACCCTCAACACGGTAGCCCCTTGACAACAAAAAATCACCGCCCTCCGGAGTGCTTGCTCTGTGAGGGCGGTGATGGATTAGGTTTTCTAACCTTGAGCCAGCGTGGTCAGGCCTTGTGGTCGACGGCGCTCTGCTCGACGGGAAGACAGCATTTGTAGTTCTCAATGTAACGCTCGAAACCGGAAACGTCCTCGGGAGTGGGGGCAATGCTGACTCCGGTGTTACCGGCGAAGACGACAGTCTCCAGGTAGTCGGCCAGGGAGAGACGGTTGGGGTTGTTGACAACATAACCTGCCAGCAGGGCAATGCCCCATGCTCCGCCTTCGCCTGCCGTTTCCATGACGGAGATTGGGCTGTTGATGGCGGCGGCAAGGACGCGCTGGCCCACTCCCTTCGTCTTGAACAGTCCGCCGTGGCCGGTGATGCGGTCGACCTTGATTTTTTCTTCCTTGAACAGAATGTCATTGCCTATCTTCAACACGCCGACGGAGGCATACAGATGGGCCCGCATGAAGTTGGCAAGGTTGAACTTGTCGCCGGCAGAGCGGACGAAGAGGGGACGTCCCTCAGAGAGTCCGGTGACAGGTTCGCCGCTGATGTAGTTGTAGGAGACGAGTCCGCCGCAGTCGGCATCGCCATTAAGAGCGTTGTTGTAGAGCTTGCCGAAGACCTCGTTCATGTCGACGGGGACGCCCAGCAGCTGCTGGTATTCCTTGAAGAGGCTGACCCACGCGTTGAGGTCGCTGGTGCAGTTGTTGCAGTGGACCATAGCGACAAGGCTGCCGTCAGGGGTAGTTACCATGTCTATCATCTCGTAGGGCTTCGACAGGGGTTTCTCCAGAACTATCATAGAGAACGACGAGGTGCCGGCTGAGACGTTGCCGGTGCGCTGCTTGACGGCATTGGTGGCTACCATGCCGGTGCCAGCATCGCCCTCGGGGGGACAGACGGGCACGCCAGGCTTCAGGTGGCCGGAGACGTCGAGACGCTTGGCTCCCTCGGGGGTCAGGAAACCGGCATTATCACCAGCGTTGAGTGAGCGGGGAAGGATGTCGAGAAGGGTCCATGAGAAACCCTTCGGGGCAATGAGTTCGTTGAACTTACGAACCATCTCGGCATCGTAGGTCTTTGTGGCGGGGTCGACGGGAATCATGCCGGAGGCGTCGCCTACGCCCAGCACGAACTGACCCGTCACCTGCCAGTGGACATAGCCGGCCAGAGTGGTGAGGTACTTGATGTCGGCGACGTGCTCCTCATTATCGAGGATGCACTGGTACAGGTGGCTGATGCTCCAGCGCAGGGGGATGTTGTAGTTGAAGAGGCTGGAGAGCTCGGCGGCTGCCTTGCCGGTGTTGGTGTTGCGCCAGGTGCGGAAGGGAACGAGAATCTCCTGCTTCTCGTTGAAAGCCATGTAGCCGTGCATCATGGCCGAGAAGCCGATGGCGGCCAGGGACTCTATCTCGCAGTCGTACTGCTGCAGCACGTCCTTGCGCAGCTCGGCGTAGCAGTCCTGAAGTCCGTACCAGATGGCTTCGATACTATAGGTCCACAGTCCGTCGACGAGCTGGTTCTCCCACTCATGGGAGCCCTGAGCGATGGGTTTGTTTTCCTCGTCAATGAGTACTGCCTTAATGCGGGTGGAACCGAACTCGATTCCCAGAATGGCCTTGCCGGCCTCAATGGTTTGTCTTGCTGTCATTGGTATTGTATTTTTTGAAGTGATTAGAATCGGAAGTCAAGCTCTACGTCGGCGAAGTTGTAGTTGCGCTTGTCGGGGTTGACAATGCTGCGGTCGTTGACGCGGGCATACTCGACGTTGAGTTGCAGGGTGGGGGTAAAGAAGTAGTTGGCGCCCACCTCGTACATAGTCTTGGCACCGCCGACGAGGGTGCCGTCACCCTTGTCGATGCCGTCCATCGTCTTGGTGGGACGGTAGCACTGGTAGCGGGCCTTGGCGTGCAGTTTGGACTTGATGACGGGAACGATGCCGAAGACGTACCAGCCGTCAGCCTTCTTGCCCAGCGAGGCGTCGGAGCCCAGTCCGTAGCTGTGGAGGTACTCGGCACGGAACGTGTACTGGTCCTTGTCATACTCGGCGGACAGAGCATAGCGCTTCTTCTCGCCGATGCCGGCACGGCTGCCGGACCACCCAAAGGCACCGACACGGACACCCTTTACAGGCATGACCCACGCACCGCCGATGAGGTCCTTGCGCTGGTCCTTGTCGGCGGAGTTGATGCCCTCGCCGTTATAGAGGCCCACCTGGTAGTGCAGCAGACGGCGTCCCCCGTCGATGGGGAAGAGGTCGCCCTGCACCTGAATGCCGATGTCACGTCCGCCGCTGGACTTCTCGCCGGTGCGGTCGCCGAAGCCCGACAGGGCATTGATGACGTTGGCATTGGAGTACCAGCCCTGCGTGATGGGGTGGGTAGGGTTCTCGAAGGTGAAGGCGCGCTTGAACTGACCCACGCGAACCTTGACCTCCTTGTACTTGGCCCACTCGGTATAGAGGTCGACGAGCTGTACAGTGGGCTCGCCGGGGCCCTTCTTGTTGGTGGCCTGTATCTGGACGCGCCAGTCGAAATCGGAAATCCTGCCGTCCAGAATGAGACGTGCCAGGCGAAGGTTGAACGTGTTGTCGTGGTCCTTCACGGCAACCGTCTCGGGGGTTCCCTCGGCATTGGTGACGGTCTTGTTGCTGTACTTGTCGGTGTACTGGTACTGTAGCATGCCGTAGCCGCTGAACTTGATGTGGTCGTACCACTTCTTGCTCTTGCCCTGGGCACTGACTGTCAGCGCGAGGGCGGTCATGGTGAGAATGAATAATGCTTTTCTCATAAATTATTTGATTATTAGGTGTAATTACTTCTGTTGGTTGGTGGATTTCTTTGCTGTCGTACACTCATTGACGAGATAGACAATACTCATATAGGGTATCCCCGTGTTCGTCTCGAGGCCTATCTCGCAGGTGCGGCTGTTGCTGTAGCCCACCTCGATATGGTTGGACTCAATCTGCGGACGAAGCTTGCGGAGACCATAGCGGTTGAGTTCAGGGAAAGTGAAGCCCCTGTCGCCGGCAAAGCCGCAACAACCCACGCCCTCGGGCAAGAAGACATTGGTGGAACAGAGTCTGGCAAGGTTGACAAGGTAGTCGGCAACACCCATCTGACGGGTGGAACAGGTGATATGCAGGGCGACAGGACGGTCCACGGGGTGGAAGTCGAGCCGCGGCACCAGATACTTCATGATGAACTCGGCAGGCTCGTAGAGATGCATCTTATGCATCACCTTGCGCATACGATGCAGACAAGGACTCTGGGCGCAGAGCACGGGGTAGCGCCCCTGCTCGGAAGCCTTCCACAAGGCAGCCTCCAACTCGGCACTCTTGCGGTCGGCAATGTCCAGCATGCCCTTAGACTCCCATATCTGTCCACAGCACATACTGTCCATGCCCTCGGGGAAGATTACCTCGTAGCCGGCTTTCGACATGAGTTGGATGACCTCGTCGACAAGGTCGTGAATCTTGCCGCCATGATTCGATTGTCCCATGGTCTGGTTGATGCAGCTGGGGAAGTAAACCACCTTGAGCGGATTATCGCTGTTGGGCTGGTTGTGCGGTAACGAACGGTCGATGATAAACTGTGTGAGGTCGCTCTTCTTGGGCTGCCGTTTCTTCTTCGGCATCGCCGTCGTCCACAGGGGCAGCCCCAGCTTGTTCATGCTGCGGGTAATGGCTGACATTAAGGAGGAACCGAGGGTGACATGGGCGGCATGGGCCACGTCGAGTACCACTCGAAGGCCGGACTTGATGCCTGCCATATGGTTGGCGGCAAACTCGCCAATCCTGTAGCCTGTGGGACTGTCGTTCATATCCATCTGACGGATGAGGTGCGTGAGTTCGCCCGTGTTGATTTTCATGGGGCATGACGTCGAACAGAGTCCGTCGGTGGCACAGGTCTGGTCGCCGTAGTACTTGTACTGCTTCTTCAGCGTGGCGGCGCGCTCGGCAGCAGCTGTTCCAGCGGGAGAATCGCCGGACATTCTGGCGGTGGCCTCCAGGGCGCGGATTTCGCGCTGTACGGCGATACGCATCCTTGACGAGAGGGTTAGTCCGCAGGACATGCAGTTGACCTCACAGAAGCCACACTCAATACACTTGTTGGCTCGCTTCACCTGCTCAATGGTCTCGTGGGCGGTGGAGAGCGACGGGTCCATCAGATAGTGGCCACCGTCAGGGACACTGTCAAAGTTGAAGTCAAGCACCGGCAGCGGCTTCAGGCACTTGATGAAGCAGTCGGGGTCGTCGTTGAAGATGACACCCTGGTTCAGCAGTCTGTCAGGGTCGAAGATGGCTTTCAGTTCCTTCATCGCCTCGTAAGCCTTGTCGCCCCACTCGTATCTCACGAAGGGAGCCATGTTGCGGCCCGTGCCGTGCTCTGCCTTCAGTGAGCCATCATAGCCCTCGACGACTAGCTTCGCCACGTCACGCATCATCTCCGCATAACGGGCTACCTCGTGTTCATCGGCAAAGCTCTGGTTCAGAATGAAGTGGTAATTGCCCTCGAAGGCGTGGCCGTAGATACAGGCATCGTCGTAGCCGTGGTCGGCAATGAGTTTTTGCAGTCTCACCGTTGCCTCGGGCAGCGACTCGATGGGGAACGCCACGTCCTCAATGAGACAGGAGGTGCCGACGGGACGGGTTCCCCCGACACTGGGGAAGATGCCGGAGCGGATGGCCCAGTACTTGCCATATATCTTCGGGTCTTCGGTAAACTCGGCGGGGATATAGAGGCGGTACTGGCTTAGGCATTCCTGTATCTTAGCTATTTTATCGAGCAGCTGCTCGTGGGTGATGCCCTTGGTCTCGGTGAGGATGGCGGTGAGGTTGTGGTAATCGCCAAGGGCCACGCCGGATATCTTACCCGCGTCGACATCCTTCTTGTACTGCAGGAATACAGGGTCGTCGACCGAACTGAGAGACTTGTAGTCGAGCATCTCGGCGCTCTTTACCGCCAGTTGCTCGGCACTCATCTTCAGATCATCGTCGCCGGCTGTCAGTTTCTTCATGGCAACGACAGCCTCGCAGCTCTCCTTCATTGTCAGGAAATAAACCATTGCTGACGCCTTGAAGGGATAGTCGTGGAGTGTTCTCATTGTCACCTCGGAAAGGAAGGCCAGCGTGCCCTCAGAGCCCACGATGGAGTGGGCGATGATGTCGAAGGGGTCGTCATAGGCAATGAGGGGACGAAGGTTCAGACCCGTTACGTTCTTTATATTATACTTGGTACGTATGCGCGCGGACAATTCTTTATCGGTGCGTACCTTGTCGCGTAGGTCTTCTATCTTCTTCAGAAATTCGGGATGGCTCTCGCGGAACGCCCTGCGACTCGATTCGTCGCCCGTATCGAGGATAGTGCCGTCAGTAAGGATGATACGGGCCGACACGAGCATGCGGTCGCTGTTGGCATGGACACCGCAGTTCATGCCGGACGCATTGTTCACCACAATGCCACCCACCATTGCTGACCCTATGGATGCAGGGTCAGGGGGAAACACACGTCCGAACGGTTTTAGTATCTCGTTGACGCGGGCGCCGACAATGCCGGGCTGCAGCGTGATGTATTCGTGGTCATCGGAGAGACGGTAGGACTCCCAATGCTTGCCGGCAACGATGAGTACGCTGTCGGTACAGCTCTGTCCGGAGAGAGAGGTACCGGCTGCGCGGAAGGTGAACGGCAGCTGGTGCTTGCGACAGAGACTGACGATGCGTGATACCTCGTTTTCGCCGTCGCTGCGTATCACTATTTGGGGTATCTGACGGTAGAAGCTGGCATCCGTACCCCAGCCAAGGGTACGGAGCTCGTCGGTATAGATACGCTCAGAAGGAACGAACTGTCTGAGGGCTGTCAGGAATTCGGTATTCATAGTCTCTGAGTAATAGGTTATATGATATGCAGTCCGAGGAATACCATGAGGCCGTTCATCAATATCCAGAAGACGGCGAAGGGGAGAGTCTTGCGCATTATGTCGCCGTCCTGTCCCTCCATGTCACAGGCAGCTGTGGCAATGGCGATGCTCTGCGGTGAGAGCAGTTTGCCACCCTCGGAACCGGCGCAGTTGGCGGCGGCAATCCAGTTTGTCTCGTTGCCGCTGACACCGAAGAATTGGGCATCGTTGACCAGTCCCAGCTGTCCCGCAGCAGCAGCCTGCAGCTTGCCGAACAGGATGTTGGCTGACGTGGCGCTGCCCGTAACGAAGGTCCCGATGGAACCGATGAGCGGTGCGAAGAAGGGGTAGGCGGAACCTGTCAGCACTACCAGACCGGTGGCAATGGACAGCGTCATGCCAGTGTTGTTCATCAGTGATGCCAAGGCCACCAGACAGCAGATAGTAAGAGCTGTCTTCTGCAGGTTATAGGCGGTACGTGCAAGTAGTTTCAGTAGTCGGCCTAAGCTAAGACCTTGGATAAGGCCGCCTATCGTGGCGCCCAGAAATACCATCAGGCCGGCATTGGACAGCCATCCAAAGGTGAAGGTGTTGCTGATGACGGGCAACTGGAACTTGGTGACCAGAGTAGACTTGAGCAGGGAGTTGACGTCAGGACAAATTTTGCTGGAGATGAGGATGAAGAAGATAATCAGCCCGTAGACGCTCCAGGCACGGAGGGTCTTAGCGATGCCGAAACTCGTCTTCTCAATGTGGACAGTGTCCTTCTCGGCCTCATGGCGCAGGAAGAGCTTATTATAAATGAGCATGGCGACGATGGAGCCGACGCTGCCCAGAATCGCCGGTGTCTCGGGGCCCAGGAACAGGGCGCAGCAGAACTGGATGATGATGGAGATGGTGCCGACAAACAGTGCCAGCGTGATGTTCTTGACCAGCTTGGTGCGGTCGGTCATCATGAGGATGAGGAAGGGAGTGATGAAGAACATCAGTGAGAGTTGGATGATGATGTAGGTGGAGACCTCGCACAGCATCTCGTGGTTTGCCATGCCGCCCGTCAACTCACCGGCTACTTCGTTAGCCAGCGTCGTGGCGGGAAGACCTACGGCACCGAAACCGACGGCTACCGTGTTGGCCACCAGACAGATGACGGCGGAGAACATCGGTTTGAAACCCAGACCGATGAGGATGGCGGCAGGAATGGCTACTGCGGTGCCGAAGCCCGCCATGCCCTCGAGAACGCCGCCAAAGCCCCACGTCAACAGCAGTACCAGCAGACCCTTGTCGGAGGTGAGTTGGATGAACTGGGTCTTGATAGTCTCTATCTCACGCGTCTCGCAAAGGATATTGTAGCTGTAGATGGCGCAGATGATGATGAGAATAATGGGGAAACAAGCTTTCAGGAAGCCTTCAAGGACGGACCACAGGGTGATGCCGTAGATGCTCACGCCGGCGTACTTCTCAGGGACGATGTCCAGGACGGGGGCGGCAAACAGGGCCAGCAGAATGGTGACAATGAGGGTTATCAAGGCACTCTTCCAGCCGGACATCTTTAGTCCCATCATCAGGACGAAGAGCAGGATAATCGGGATAACGGAAATAATGGCAGCCATTAGGATTTTAGTTATAAGGCAGGACGAGCCGCTGACGGTCAACGCTGTTCGATGCGCCCCGTCCTGCCGAGGTGATAGGTTTTTCTTTTCTTAGGTTCTTCAAATGCTTATCTCAGGGCCTTGTTCAACATGTAGTACACTTCACCCATCTGAAGCTGCTGTTTGAACTCGTAGGTCTTCGTGTCCTTGTTGATTTTGACGTACTCGATGCCCAGCATCTCGGCGAAGTCCTCCCAGTACTCCTCCGTGATGTCGTAGGAGAAGGCTGAGTGGTGGGTGCCGCCGGCGAGTATCCAGGCTCCGGCTCCTATCTCGAAGGTGGGCTGCGGTACCCACAGGGCACTCGCCACAGGGAGGTTGGGCATGGGCTGGGGCTCGATGCACTCTACTTCCTGAGAGATGAGGCGGAAGCGGTTGCCCAGATCAACGATGGTAGCCTTGATGCCGTGGCCGGTCTTCGAGGTGAATACCAGACGGGCGGTAGGCTGCTTGCGGATGCCGATACCGAGGAAGTGAACCTCAAGCTTCGGCTTGTCGGAAGCTATCAGCGGGCAGACCTCGAGCATATGACTCTGCAGACAGGACGACTGGGAACCGGAGAAATTCAGAGTGTAGTCCTCCAGGAAGGAACAGCCCGTAGGCATGCCCTGCTGTATGACCCACAGCGTGCGGTAGAGACAGGCGGTCTTCCAGTCGCCTTCGGCACCGAAGCCGTAGCCCTCAGCCATCAGACGCTGCGAGGCAAGACCGGGAATCTGGTCGAAACCACAGAAGTCGGGTGCGTCGATATCGGCATCGCCCAGATCATCGAAATTGGTAGTGAAGGCGGTAGCGCCCTCATCCTTCAGCACGCGACGCAGGGCAATCTCAGCCTTGGCTGCATTCTTAACCTTCTCCCAGTAAACCTGTTCGCCGCTTTCGTCGATTTTAATGGTGTAAAGCTTCTTGTACTCCTCAACCAGGGCGTCAGCCTCGGCATTGGTCACTTTCTTGAAGTACTCCATCAGTGAGCTTACAGGGTAGTAGTCGACATGGTAGCCCAGACGCTGCTCGAACTCCACGCGGTCACCGTCGGTCACGGCAACATTGTTCATGTTCATACCGAACATCAGACAGCGCACGTTGTGAGCATCAGCAACACCAGCTGCCACGCGAGCCCATACGGCAATCTTCTGTTGTGCCTCCTGGTCCTTCCAGTAGCCGCAAACCACCTTGCGAGCAATGCGCATGCGGGTGCAGACGTGTCCGAACTCAATGTCGCCGTGGGCACTCTGGTTCAGGTTCATGAAGTCCATGTCAATGGATTTCCAGGGTATCTCGGCGTTGTACTGCGTGTGGAAGTGGAGGAGGGGCTTCTGCAACTTCTGCAGCCCCTTAATCCACATCTTGGCAGGCGAGAAAGTGTGCATCCAGGTGATGATACCTACGCACTTCTCGTCGTTGTTGGCAGCAAGCATCACCTGCTCTACTTCCTTTGAACTGTTGGCTGTGCCTTTATATACAATCTTCACGGGGATATTGCCAGAGGCATTCAGACCCTCGACCATCTCCTTTGAGTGACTATCCACGGCAATCACTGCATCGCCTCCGTAGAGCAACTGTGCTCCAGTCACCCACCAAACTTCTAAATTTTCAAATGCTTTCATAGTTTGTGTGATTTGTAGTTTTACTTTTTCTTCTGTCCGTAGTAGGCGTTCGGTCCGTGCTTGCGAGAGAAGTGCTTCTCAATGAGCAGCGGATTCATGGTCAGTCCAGGATTGACACTGTAGGCGACAAAAGCCATTTTGGCCACCTGCTCCATGACAACGGCGTTATAGACGGCGTTGTCGGGATTCTTGCCCCATGAGAAGGGACCGTGGTTCTTGACCAGTACACCAGGCGTGTGGACGGGATTGATGCCGCCTTCCTTGATACGCTGGACGATGACGTTGCCTGTCTCCAGCTCGTAGTCGCCCTTCACCTCGGCCTCCGTCATGTCGGCGGTACAGGGAATGGCGTCGTGGAAGTAGTCGGCGTGGGTTGTTCCGATGTTGGGGATGTCTCTGCCGGCCTGGGCCCATGCGGTAGCATAGGTGGAGTGGGTGTGTACCACACCGCCGATTTCTGGGAAGGTACGATACAGCACCAGATGGGTGGGTGTGTCGCTGGAGGGGTTCAGGTCACCCTCTACTACCTTGCCCGTCTGAAGGTCGACGACCACCATGTCGGAGGCCTTCATCTCATCGTAGCTCACGCCAGACGGCTTGATAACGACAAGGCCTTTCTCGCGATCGATGCCGCTGACGTTTCCCCATGTGAATATGACGAGATTATGCTTTACAAGGTCGAGATTTGCCTTGAAAACCTTTTCTTTAAGTTCTTCTAACATTGTTCGTTGTTTTGACAGGTTGATTGCTTTTCGAGACTATAACTTGAAGTTAGGGTCTTCTTTGTACATATTATTATTAAATCGATAGAGGGCTGCTCCTCGCTTAGAACCGGATTTGTCAATGAGGTTGGTCTTCTCAATGAACTCCATATCCTTGATGCGCTTGCGGAAGTTGCGCTTGTCAACTTCCTCGCCGTTGACAGCCTCGTAGAGGCGCTGCAGTTGGGTAAGCGTGAAGAGACTGGGGAGAAGCTGGAAACTGACGGGTTCCGTCTTAATCTTCGTCTGCATGATGTGACGGGCCTGGAGAACCATCTCACGGTGGTCGGAGTACATCGGAGGCATGTTGTCGATGTCAACCCACTCCAGCTGGTACTGCTTGCGCAAGCGGTCATCGTAGTCCTTGACGTTGATGAGTGCGTAGTAGGCGATGGAGATAACTCGCTCACCTGGGTCACGGTCGACTCTACCGAAAGCTCCTACTTGACGCATATAGACGGAACAGAGACCTGTAAGTTCGTTGAGAACACGGCTGGCTGCATCGTCTATGCTCTCGTCGGCAGAGATGAAGCCTCCGTAGAGGCTCCATTCTCCGCGTCCGGGGTCCATCTGCCGGCGACCTATGAGTACCTTCAGCTTATTGTCCTCAAAGCCAAAGATGATGCAGTCGACAGAGGCGAATACCTTGGTGTGCTCTTTATAGAATGTGGTCATTGATTGTTTCTGATGATTACCACAATGCAATATAGAGAATAGTGAGAATCACTATCACACCAAATGCTCCGATGTTGAACGTCTTGTCGGTCTTGAAAATATTCAGGTCGATGGCTACCAGCTTCGGGTCCTGAACCTTGTCCAGAGCGTTGGAGCGAAGATACAGACCAATGGTTGCCGTGATAGCGGCAAAGAAAATCATTGCACCCTCGAAGCCGTGGACATGCATCGTCTCGTTGAAGAAACCACCGATGAACAGGACGAACGATACTGCGGCAACGCAGAACATGATAGTGCTCCAGCGCAGCTGCGTCTTCACGGTGTGCTCGTCAAGGACATCAGCAGGTACGGCTTTCTTGCTCTTCAGGGAAATCCAGACGAAGAGGATGACCAGCGTAATGAACACCACGCCGGAACGTACCAGGAACGGCATCTCGGGGAAGGCAAACTTGTAGATGATGGAGAAGGCAAAGGTGCCGATAGCGCAGACGACTGCTGCTGTACCGCTGGCACGCTTCCACAGCAGACCCAGACCGAAGATAACCACTACACCGGGATAGACGAAGGCAGAATACTCCTGGATGAACTGGAAGGCCTGGTCGATGCCACCCATCAACGGGTATACGGCAATCAGCGCGATAACCAGTGCGCAGACAGAAGTCATACGGCCTACGTTTACCAGCTTTCTCTCGGAGGCATTCTTGTTGATGAACTGCTTATAGATATCCATCGTAAACAGGGTCGAAGTGGAGTTGAACATGGATGCCAGTGAAGAAATGACAGCGGCAGCCAGTGCTGCAAAGCTCAGACCCTTGACAACGGTAGGCGTGAAGTTACGGATCAGGAAGGGATAGGCGTCGTCGGAACGGGAGATGGAACCAGCCAGCGTCTCGCGCAGACCTTCGCACTCAGGAGCGTTTATGATATAGAAGGCGCAGACGCCGGGGATACACACGATGAAGGGAATCAGAATCTTCAGGAATGCAGCGAATACCATACCCTTCTTGGCCTCGTCCAGAGACTTGGCGGCAAGACCCTTCTGGATGATGTACTGGTTGAAGCCCCAATAGCCGAGGTTCGTCAGCCACAGAGCACCGAAAATCAGTACAATGCCAGGATTGGTGAAGAACGGGTCTTCCTTCTGGATGACGTTGCCGGCTCCGTCAACAACACCGTTGATGACGGGGTAAAGCTCCTCGTTACGCGTGACAACCAGATTGAAGTGCTTATCACCGTCTATCGAGGCCAGGTAATCCTTGATATGGGTAAGTGCGTCCCAGGCACCTCCGATGCCCATCTCAGTGCCGATGACGGAGAGAGCTGCGTAAGCTGTAATCAGACCACCGCCAACGAGGAAAGTCACCTGCATCACGTCCGTCCATGCCACAGAGGCGAGACCGCCGTAGATGGAATAGATACCGGCGATGATGAACAGTGAGAGGATGATGCACATGCGAACCTGGTCAATCTCCATACCGCCAACGTTGATAATCATATCGGTGGGGAGGCCCAGAATCTGCTGGATGGCCAGAGCACCCAGCCAGGCTACTGAGGTCAGATTGACGAAGACATAGAGGAACAGCCATAGCAGTGAGAAGGCGAAGCCTACACCCCAGTTGTAACGCTCACGAAGGAACTGGGGAATGGTGAAAATCTTCTTCTCAATCATCAGAGGCAGCAGGAACTTGCCTACAACGAGCAGAGTAGCAGCAGCCATCAGCTCGTAGGCGGCCTGGGCGATACCTGATGCGAATGCTGAACCTGACATACCGATAAACTGCTCGGCAGAAATATTGGCGGCAATGAGCGAAGCACCTACTGCCCACCAAGTCAGCGTATTGCCTGCCAGGAAGTAGTCGGTCGACGATTTCTCCTCGCCTTTCTTGCTGCGCGACAGGAACAGTCCCATGCCTACAAGGATGATGATGTAGGCAATAAATACCAAATAGTCGGCGATAGCAAATCCATTGCTACTTAACGCCTCAATAATTTTGTTCATGGATTACTTTTTTGTTTTTATTGTTTGATGTTTGATGTTTCGTCGCTTTATTTCGTCGAGAACTTGTAGGCAGCGTGGCTGTAGTACTTTTCACCAGGTCTCAGCACGGGAGTTGCCCACTCAGGATGGTTGGGGGAATCAGGGTATTTCTGGCTCTCCAGGCATACGCTGACGTGCTTGGGGTACTTGATGCCATGCTTGCGGATGATGTCGGCATCCTTTCCGACACCCTGGAAGTTGCCGCTGTACACCTGCACACCGGGCTCGTTGGTATACATTTCCATGAAGATGCCGGTCTTCGGGCTATAGAGGCTTGCGCACACCTGCGTGTCGTCGCCCTTGCCGTCCTTGAAGGTATTCAGGCAGTAGTTGTGGTCGTAGCCCGTAGCGTTCTGAATCTGGTCGAAGGTCGAGTTGATGCTGTCGCCGATAGCGTGCGGGGTGCGGAAGTCCATCGCTGTTCCTTCCACAGACTTGATCTCGCCTGTCGGGATGTAGAGCTTGTTGCTGGGAGTGAAGTTATCGGCATTCACGTAGAGCACCTGGTCATAGGCTGCCTGGGTGAAGTCACCGCTCAGGTTGTAGTAGTTGTGGTTGGTCTGGTTGATGATGGTGGCCTTGTCGGTCTTAGCCTCCCAAACCATGTCGAGCACATTGTCGGCGGTGAGCTTATAGGTAGTTACAGCAGTAATCTTTCCAGGGAATCCGTTCTCACCGTCTTCGGCAACGATGGTCAGTTTCAGGATGCTGTCACCAATCTGTTCTGCGTCATACACCTGGTTCATCCAGCCAGTTGTGCCGCCTCCGTGGAGGCAGTTGGGACCGTCGTTCTTCTTCAACTGATATTCTGTGCCGTCAAGGGTAAACTTTCCGTCCTTGATGCGATTGGCATAGCGGCCGACGCTGGAACCATAGTCGCTGGGGGAGTTCAGGGTATCAGCATACTGGGCGATGTTGTCGAATCCCAGCACCACGTCAGTGGGGTTGTTGTCCTTGTCAGGAACGACGAGGGATACGATGCGTCCTCCGTAGTTAGTGATGCATACCTCCATACCGTTCTGGTTCTTCAGGACAAATAGCTGGACGTGCTTGTCCTGAATGGTGGTGTCAAACTTTGCGGGATCTAAACCGGAGAGGGTCGTTGCTGCTTCTTTCTGACCGGAAGTAGCACATGCTGAGAGCATTAGCGCGCTAATGCCAAGGCTCAGAAGACTTGCTTTAAGTGCTTTCATTTCTTTTAGTTTTAGATGAATAAATGTTATTGATAGAATTTTGGGTGTAAATTTACAACTTATTTTCATGCCAAGCAAGGAAAAAGTAAGAAAAAAGCGTAAAGGACACAAAAAAAACATGGGTAGCGTCTCCGCTTACCCATGTTCTAAGTGTTTTCGGCTGTTTTCTGAGGCCGTAGGTTGGGAACGTCGGCCTTGATTGTCGAGTTCAGCAGACCTTTCTTGCGCCGTCGCTGATGACTACGTCATAGACCTTCGGCTCGTGGCCGTATTTTGCCGAGAATTTCTTCTTGGCATCTTCCACGAACTGCCTATAGAGGTCGTTGCGTACGAGATTGATGGTACAGCCGCCGAAGCCGCCGCCCATGATGCGTGAGCCTGTGACGCCATTCTCCTTGGCTATCTCGTTGAGGAAGTCGAGCTCCTCACAACTTACCTCGTAGTCCTTGGACAGTCCTTCGTGGGTCTTGTACATCAGTTCGCCGACTTTCTCGTAGTCGCCTTCCGTCAGTGCTTCGCAGACGCCGAGGACACGGTCTTTCTCGCCGAGGACGAACTTTGCGCGCTTGTAGTCTTCTGGGCCGATGGCGTCCTTGACCTCCTCCAGCTGTTCCCAGGTGCAGTCACGCAGCGTATCGAACTTTCCTTCGGGGTGTTTGGCAGCGATGTTCCTGACCACGTTCTCGCAGGAGTTTCGGCGGTCATTGTAGGGTGATCCTGACAGCTGGTGCTTGACGACGGAGTCAAGCAGTACCAGCCGGTAACCATCGGGCTTAAAGGGGAAGTACTCGAACTCACGGCTGCGGCAGTCGAGGCGCATCAGGCAACCCGCCTTGCCGAATACGGAGGCGAACTGGTCCATGATGCCGCAGTTGACGCCGCAGTAGTTGTGTTCGGTGGCCTGACCGGCCAGTACCATGTCCCACTGTGACACTTTGTTGTCTCCAAAGAGGTCGTTCAAGCCGTAGGCAAAACAACTCTCCATAGCGGCGGAGGAGGACATGCCTGCTCCCAAGGGGACATCGCCAGAAAAGGCGATGTTAAAGCCTTTAACGGGAACGCCCAACTTCTTCATTTCCAAAGCGATGCCGTAGATGTAGCGTGCCCAGCTTGCCCTTGGCCCGTCGGGGTCGCTCAGTTTGAAGTCAACGCGGTCTTTCAGGTCAATGGCATAGGCCATGACAGTGTCTTCCGTGTCATTGGGGCGCATCTCGGCAACGACGCCTTTGTCAACTGCTCCTGGGAAGACGAATCCTCCGTTATAGTCGGTGTGCTCACCAATCAGGTTGATTCTTCCTGGTGCAGCATATATGTTGCCTGTTTTGCCGTCGAAGTGCTTGATGAAACGACTCCTGACGTCTTCTGTATTCCTCATGTAAACTGGATTCTTGTTGAGTAGTCTGTTTGATTATTTCTCCACTCCGAAGCAATAGATGGTCTTCTGCTTGTAGCGCTGTCCTGGGTTGAGCACGACGCTGGGGAAGTAGGGGCGGTTAGGCGTGTCAGGGAAGTGCTGTGCCTCGAAGCAGACAGCCGAGCGGAAGGGGAATGTGCAGCCATTGGCGCCCTTGTAACCGCTGGCGTAGTTTGCTGTGTAGAGCTGCAGGCCAGGTTCTGTGGTGAACACTTCCATAGTGCGTCCGCTCTTGGGTTCGGTGACTTTGGCGGCAAAGCTCAGTTCGCCCTCTTCGCGTTTGTTGAGTACGAAGTTGTGGTCGAATCCTTTTCCGAACTTTATTTGCTCGTGGTCGGCGTTGATGTCTTTGCCGAAGGTCTTCGGCGTGCGGAAGTCGAACGGTGTTCCCTCGACTTTCAGTATCTCACCGGTAGGAATGGCAGTAGCGTCGGTGGGGAGGTAGAAGTCGGCGTTGATTTCGCATATCTGGTCTTCGATGGACGGTGTTGGGTCGGCGGTTCCGGCCAGTGAGAAGAAGGCGTGATGAGTCAGGTTGATGATGGTCTTCTTGTTGGTGGTGGCCAGGTATTCGATAATCAGTTCATTGAGGTCGGTGAAGGTGAACTCGACGGTGACGTCCAACTCGCCCGTGAAGCCTTCCTCGCCATAGGAGGAGACGCGGTGGAGTGCGAGTGAGCGTGGGCCCATCTGTCGTGCATCCCATACCTTAGCATTGAATCCCACGGTTCCTCCGTGCAGGTGGTTGGGACCGTCGTTCAGTGCCAGCTGGTATTCTTTGCCGTTCAGTGTGAACTGTCCTTTGCAGATACGGTTACCCCAGCGTCCTATGAGTGTTGACAGGTAGGGTTCCTTGCCGCTGGTGAGCTGCTGGATGCTGTCGTGTCCCTGGATGACGTTAGCGACGTTGCCGTTTTTATCGGGAACCATGATGGCACAGATGGCTCCTCCGTAGTTGGAGATGGCTACTTCGTAACCCTTACGGTTCCTGAGGATGTATAAGTCGGTTTTCTTACCATTGATGGTGGCTTGGAAGTTTTCTCTCTTCAAGCCACAGAGATTCGCTGTTTCGTTTGTGTTCGCCATAATTGGATTGTTTTTAGTTTATAGTATCTTCGGCAAAGATAGCAATAAAAATAAAAACACCGCCTATGAAAGGGAAAAAAAACGTTTTACGAGTGTTAAAAACAACTAAATGCGGCTCTTCAGGAAGTCTCCCACGACATATGAGCTTCCTCCGACAAAGATGAAGTCGTCTTTCGTGGCTGCGTTGAGTGCTGCCGTGTAGGCATCTTTCACGGTGGGGTAGGTTTCTCCCTGGAGGCCGAGCTGTTCGCCGAAGATTTTGATGCTTTGTTCGGACAGGGCACGCTTGTTGTCTGCCTTTGTGTAGTAGTAGGTAGCGTCTTTGGGCAGCAGGGTCATGACGCCGTAGATGTCTTTGTCGTCCACCATTCCGAAGACGATGTGCAGGTGGTTGTGTGGGGTCTCCTTGATTTGCTTGCTCAGATACTGCCATCCTCCGACGTTGTGTCCTGTGTCGCAGATGACGAGGGGCTTGGTTCTTATTATCTGCCAGCGTCCCTGGAGACCTGTCAGTCGTGACACTTGTGTGAATGCTTCCTCGATTTCTTTTTTTACCAGTGGCTTGTTGGTCTCGATTTCGCTGTCGCAGAGGTATCCTTGCTGTTCCAGCAGTCGGATGACGTGGAGAATGGTGTTGGTGTTCTTTACCTGATACTCTCCGCCCAGTTCAGCCTTGAACGTTATTCCTTGCAGGGTTTTGTACTCTATGCCTTTCTCAGTGAGCAGCTGGTAGGATAGAATCTTGTTGTTTTCGTCGGCAAAGACAATGGGTGCTTCCATTTCCTTGGCCATTGTGTCGAACACGAGTCGTGTCTCTGGTGTTGTCTCTCCGATGACTACGGGTATACCTTTTTTAATAATACCAGCTTTCTCCATTGCTATTTGTCCCAGTGTGCTTCCCAGCAGCTGCTGGTGATCCAGTGAGATGTTGGTGATGACGGAAGCAATCGGTGTGATGATGTTGGTACAGTCGAGCCTTCCGCCGAGTCCTACCTCAATGACGGCAATGTCGACGTCGTTGTCGGCGAAGTACTTGAAGGCCATTGCCGTTGTGATTTCGAAGAACGAGGGCTTGAGGGGTTCCCAGAAGTTCCTGCTTTGTTCCACGAAATTGACGACGTAGTCCTCGGGCAGGGGACGCCCGTTGATGCGTATGCGCTCTCTGAAGTCCACGAGGTGTGGCGAGGTGTACAGTCCTACTTTGTATCCGCAAACCTGTAGCATTGCGGCGATGGTGTGTGAGCACGAGCCCTTGCCGTTGGTACCTCCGATGTGGATGGTCTTGTACTTGCGGTGGGGGTGTCCGAAGTGTTCGTCGAGGGCTTTCGTGGTTTCCAGTCCTTCTTTGTATCCCACTTTGCCTTGTGTCTCAAAGTTGGTTTGCTTGAACAGGTATTGGCAGGTTTCTTCGTAGGTCATGTACTTGCGTGTGTGGTGTTAGCTGAAGTAGTTCTTGAATCGCTGGAAGATGGAGTCGCGTGTCTGCTTGTCGCCTTTGAAGTTGTCGCTGTCCTTCATCTTCACCAGGGCCTCCTTCTCTTCCTTGGAGAGTGTTTTCGGCACGTAGACGCTGATGTTGACCACCAGGTCGCCCTTTCCGTGTCCGTAGCCTTGTACGGCGGGCAGTCCTTTTCCTCTGAGCCTGAGTGTCTTGCCTGGCTGTGTGCCGTTCTCCATCTTGACTTTCAGCTTGGTGCCTTCGATGGTGGGCACTTCTACCTCGCCTCCAAGGGCTGCTGTAGGGAAGTCGAGCAGCAGGTTGTATATCAGGTCGTTACCATCTCTGACGAAGGTGTCGTGTTCTTCTTCCTCAATGAATACCTGTATGTCGCCGTTGATGCCGTTGTGGCGTCCGGCGTTTCCCTTTCCGGGTACGTTGACCACCATGCCTTCGGCTACTCCTGCGGGGATGTTGATCTCCACGACTTCCTCGCCCTTGGTGACGCCGGTTCCTCCGCATTCATGACACTTGTTCTTGATGACGGTTCCTTCGCCGCCACAAGTAGGGCACACGCCCTGTGTCTGCATCATACCGAAGATGCTCTGTGTGGTGTGTGTGATGACGCCTGAGCCGTGACAAGTGGGGCACTGTTCGCGTGCGCTGCCGTCCTCGGCTCCTGTTCCGTGGCAGTGTGCGCAGACGATGTCTTTGCGCACCTTGAATTTCTTGGTGACGCCGGTATTGATTTCCTCGAGTGTCAGTCTTACCTTGAGTCTCAGGTCGCTGCCGCGGTGCTGCTGTGCTGTGCGTCGTCCTCCGCTGCCTCCTCCGAATCCGCCGAAGCCACGTCCGCCGAAGATGTCGCCGAACATGCTGAAGATGTCGTCCATGTTCATGGAGGTGTAGCCGGCGTCTCCGAATCCGCTGCCGCCGAAGGGTGCGTTGAATCCGAACTGGTCGTACTGCTGTCGCTTCTGGGGGTCGTGCAGTACGTTGTAGGCTTCGGCAGCCTCCTTGAACTTCTCTTCTGCCTCTTTGTCTCCTGGGTTGCGGTCAGGGTGGTACTTGATGGCTATCTTGCGGTAGGCCTTTTTTATCTCGTCCTCTGTGGCACCCTTCTGGATGCCAAGCACCTCGTAGTAGTCTCTTTTCTGTGCCATTTATCTGAATGGTCGGTTATCAAGTTATTACTGTCCAACTGCCACTTTGGCGTGGCGAATCACTTTGTCGTTCAGTTTGTAGCCTTTCTGCAGACAGTCGATGACTTTTCCTTTCTTGTCGTCGCCCATGCCTGGTACCATTGCCACTGCTTCGTGCACGTCGGTGTTGAAGTCGGTGTCGTCGGTGTCGATGACGCTGACGCCTTGTGCCTCCAGTGTCTTAAGGAATTTCTGGCAGATGAGCTCCATGCCTTCGCGCAGCACGTCGGGCTCGTCGGTCTTCTTGCCGTTCTCGATGGCGCGTTCCATGTCGTCCACGATGGGCAGTATGGCGGTGATGACTTTCTCGCCGCCGTTGAGGATGAGTTCCGTGCGTTCCTTGAGGGTGCGCTTGCGGTAGTTGTCGAACTCAGCCACAGCGCGCAGGTATTTGTCCTTCAGTTCTTCGATTTCCTGCTGGGCTTTTTCCAGAGGGTCTGTCTCGGCGTCTTCTGTTTCTGTCTCTGTTCCGTCACTGTGTGTGTCCTGTTGGGCGTCAGTGGCGTTGTTGGTGGTTTCCTCTGTTGTCTGCTCGTTCAGAGATTCCTCCTCTTCCATATGAATATCCTTTTCTGTCATAGCTGTGTGTTAATGTTCTTCTGGATGTCGTGCTGCAAATTCTGTGCCATGCTTTTCTACAGGTACATTTTTTCTTTCTGCTCCTTAATGGCTTCGTCGTAGATGTAGTCGTCGTAGGTCATGAGCTTGTCGATGGTTCCCTTGGGGGTGAGCTCGATGATACGGTCGGCAACAGTGTTGATGAACTCATGGTCGTGGGAGGCGAAGAGGATGTTGCCCTTGAACTGTATGAGGTTGTTGTTGAATGCCTGTATGGACTCCAGGTCGAGGTGGTTGGTGGGTGTGTCGAGTATGAGGCAGTTGGCGTTCTTCAGCTGCATGCGTGCTATCATGCACCGCATCTTCTCGCCTCCAGAGAGTACGTTGACGTGCTTGAGGACGTCCTCTTCCCTGAAGAGCATTCGTCCGAGGAACGACTTCATGGTGACCTCGTTGCCTGGTCCCCATTGTGAGAGCCAGTCGACGAGGTTCATCTCAGACTGGAAGAACTCGGTGTTGTCCAGGGGCAGGTAGGCTGTGGTGATGGTGACTCCCCACTTGTAGGTTCCGGCCTGTGGCTCACGGTTGCCGTTGATGATTTCGAAGAGGGCGGTCATGGCCTTGGGGTTGTGCGAGAGGAATACGGTCTTCTGTCCGCGCTCAATGGTGAAGCTGACGTTGTCGAAGAGCACGGTTCCGTCTGCATCGACGGCCTTCAGGCCTTCCACTTCGAGTATCTGTGTGCCTGGTTCGCGCTCCATGGAGAAGATGATACCAGGGTATTTTCGTGTTGACGGCGTGATTTCCTCCACGTTCAGCTTCTCGAGCATCTTCTTGCGCGAGGTAGTCTGCTTTGACTTTGCCACGTTGGCTGAGAAACGTCGTATGAACTCCTCCAGCTGCTTGCGTTTCTCGTCGGCCTTCATCTTCTGGTTCTGTGCCTGGCGCAGTGCCAGCTGGCTTGACTCGTACCAGAAGGAGTAGTTGCCTGAGAAGAGGGTGACCTTGCCGAAGTCGATGTCCACGGTCTGCGTGGAGACGGCGTCAAGGAAGTGTCGGTCGTGGCTCACCACGAGCACGCATTGCTCCAGGTTGGAGAGGTATTCTTCCAGCCACTGCACGGTGTCGAGGTCGAGGTCGTTGGTAGGCTCGTCGAGGAGCAGGTTGTCGGGGTGTCCGAAGAGCGCCTTGGCGAGCATTACGCGTACCTTTTCATTATTGGAGATGTCGGCCATCTGCTTGTAGTGCTCACTTTCCTTCACGCCGAGGTTCTGCAGCAGCTGTGCGGCTTCGCTCTCGGCCTCGTAGCCGTTCATCTCGGCGAAGGCCATTTCCAGGTCTGCTGCGCGTACTCCGTCCTCCTCGGTCATCTCGGCTTTGGAGTAGAGTGCCTCGCGCTCCTTCATGTTCTCCCACATGGGCTTGTGCCCCATGAGGACGGTGTCCATGACGGTGAAGTCGTCGTACTTGAAGTGGTCCTGCTCCAGCACGCTCATGCGCTCTCCGGGGAGCATCTCTACCGTTCCCTTGTTAGGCTCCAGCTCTCCGCTGATGGCGCGCAGAAGGGTTGACTTTCCTGCGCCGTTGGCACCGATGATGCCGTAGATGTTCCCGCTGGTGAACTTCAGGTTGACGTCCTTGTATAGCGTCTTTTTACCGAATTGAATCGCAATGTTTGTTAATGTAATCATCTTGTATGGTGAATTTTGGCTGCAAAGGTACGAATTATTTCTGCTTTACGCAAATTTATTTGGTAATTCGTTGGTTTTCCATTACCTTTGCGCCCGATTATGAGAATGAATACAGGATATAACCGTGAGGGCGACTACGAGCACTATGTCGTTGACGTCGCGCAGCCGTTGCTGGCGTGGCTTCTGGAGCATGTGGGGCAGAGCCGTTCGAAGGTCAAGGCGACGTTGCAGGGTCAGGGTGTGAAGGTGGACGGCAAGACGGTGTCGCAGTTCGACTTCCCGTTGCAGCCTGGCATGAAGGTGGCTGTGTCGAAGACCAAGCGCAACCAGATGGGGTTCAAGAGCCGCTACGTCCGCATTGTCTATGAGGACCGCTGGATTGTGGTCATTGAGAAGATGCCTGGCATCCTGTCGATGGCGGCCGGCCACAGCACGCTGAACGTGAAGTCGGTGCTGGATGACTACTTCCGCCGGTCGCGTCAGAAATGCCGTGCCCACGTGGTTCACCGGCTCGACCGCGACACCAGCGGCCTGATGGTCTATGCCAAGGACATGGAGACGGAGCAGGTGCTGGAGCACGCCTGGCACGACATCGTCTACGACCGCCGCTACGTGGCTGTCTGCTCAGGCGAGATGGAGGAGGACGAAGGCACCATCCGCAACTGGCTGAAGGACAACAAGGCTTATGTCACCTACTCGTCGCCCGTGGACAATGGCGGCAAGCTGGCTGTCACGCACTTCCACGTGTTGCGCCGCACTACCGAGCACACGCTGGTGGAGTTCAAACTGGAGACGGGGCGTAAGAACCAGATTCGCGTCCATGCCTCGGACATGGGGCATCCCGTCTGCGGCGACCCTAAGTACGGGGACGGCAACGACCCGCTGCACCGGTTGTGTCTGCACGCATGGCTGCTCTGCTTCATCCATCCCGTCACCAACGAGCAGATGGAGTTCGAGACGCCCATTCCCGTGGCCTTCAGAAAATTGTTTGACAGAAAATAGCTTTTTCCCATGAACCATTTCATCACCTATGCTGCCGCCATCCTGTTCGTCATCGTGGCGTTCCTCGTTATCAAGAAGGTGGCGTCGTGCTTGGTCAAGAGCGTTGTCGCCGTGATACTTCTGGCCGTGCTGGCCTATCTGTATTATTTCTACCTGCGCTGACCTGTCAGTATTACCACTACCTGTGCAGATTGGTCTCCTCGTCGAACAGCCGCTCGAAGTGTTCGCGTAGCAGCTGCGGCTGTGCAATGATGCTGCGCAGCTCGTTCAGCCGTTTCTCGTTGGGTGAGCCTGGTATCCACAGGCGTATGTATCCGTTGACGGAGTACTTCTCGTCCATGTGCTGCTGGAATCGTAGCCACTGGCGTTTGCGGTCGAGTTCCGGATAGTTGGCCAGCCCGTACTGTACCGTCCTGCGGAAGACGATGTCGGGCACGATGTCGCGGTCGGCCTCGGCGATGATTTTGCCGTAGATGCTCCTCGGTGCGCGTGAGGCTGACGCGCGGTGGTCCTCGACGGCCTCCTTCATGATTTTTATCTGTTCTGCCGAGAACCATTTCCTCAGTCGTGCATCCTGCTGCAGGATGCGTCCGCCGGTGAGGTGGTGGATGGCCCTGGGGCCTGACATGCCCAGGTCGTGGTAGGCGGCGACGGTAAACACCATGTTGACGTCGGTCCCCGTGGTGCCGACCATCTCCAGCGAGCGCCGTATGACGCGCGTCACGTGTTCCAGGTTGTGCGCCTTGTCGAAGGCGGCGTATTGCGGCAGGATTTTCGTCTCGATGAACTCTACGAGGTCCAGGGTGGGGGTGTTGTTTGGCATGGATTTTAGTTTGATTCTGCAAATATACGCAAAGTAATCCAACCTCACAAATATTATCGTAAAATAGTGTGGATGTACTATGAATTTTGCGGACAAAATTCATCTTGAAATTCGTAAAATCTTCATCGGATTGCAGTTTGGGTGAAAAAATGACTCAAAACGGCAATTTTTGTATTGCGTTAATTGACAGTAAGTTACGGAGATTCGGAAAATTTCTGCCCTGTGGAAAGTCGTGAAAGGTCGGCTTTTTCGGGTCGAAAGGTCGGCTTTTTTACCTCT
This sequence comes from uncultured Prevotellaceae bacterium, assembly GCA_946185225.1. Taxonomy (GTDB): domain Bacteria; phylum Bacteroidota; class Bacteroidia; order Bacteroidales; family Bacteroidaceae; genus Prevotella. The sequence goes on along the minus strand of CAMHIM010000019.1, from coordinate 520 downwards.
GAAAGTGCCATGTTTGTGACCGCAAGTCGGGACTTCTAGTGCTGAAAAACCGACTGGGTTTGTTCGAAATATCAATAATATTGTTCTGAATGTCCGGACTGGCGGTCGTGCGACGGCCTGTTAATCTCCAAAAACGCTTTTTCCCGATGCTGGGACACATCCCGGCGAAGAAAGGAATTTTTGTCATTTTTTATGACAATTCTGGGGTAATGCTGACTTTCTCCGACAATTCTTCTTTTCGTCAGGCCTGGTATGCATGTCAGATGGTACCGTTAGTTTTTTGTTTTTTTTCTTTGCACTTCAGAAAAAAAAGGTTATCTTTGCAGACGTTTCCCAGAAAAATCAAATTATTCATTTTATATAATATCAATAAAGCGTATGAGTCAAAAACGAGTTTACCTCTTCGGCAACGGAAAGGCCGAAGGTAATGCAAAAATGCGTGAGGAACTGGGTGGCAAGGGTGCAAACCTTGCTGAGATGAACCTGATTGGTGTTCCCGTTCCTCCTGGTTTCACAATCA
>CAMHIM010000018.1 GCA_946185225.1 uncultured Prevotellaceae bacterium | reverse complement strand
GGCCATGCGATTGATTCCCTTGAAATATGTTTACAATAGCCCCTGCCCAGAACTCGCGCGGAGTCCGCGAAAGCTTTTTTTCGTGAAAATATGCGGGAAATGATGTGCAATCGTAATGCGCAGAAGAACAGGGCTGTAGGCGGTTGCGTGCTGGCGGTGTGCAGTGCCTGCCCGGCGAAAGGTCGGCTTTTGCAGGGCGAAAGGTCGGTTCTTTCACCCTTGAAGGTGCCGAGTTGAGGGGTGCAAGTCGGCTGCAAAATGTAAAACTGGACGGCTGTTTTTGTTCGGAAACTCCGACGACTTGTTCTGAAAGTCCTTTCTTTGGGGCTCCCGACTGGCGACAATGGTCCTTAAAGCCCCTGAAACCGTGCTGGAACGGGTCGCCGGAAAGTGCCGAAAACTGACCATTTTTCTTGACAAATCATAGGCTCTGCCGCTAAAAAGGCGGTGAAAAATTTGCTCCTTTCGTGACTTATGCTTAATTTTGCTGCGTGACAAAGCAAGGAAGCTATAGGTTCCCGGCGGAATGGGAGCCCCAAAGCGGTGTGCAGCTGACGTGGCCGCACGCAGGGACCGACTGGGCCCCGATGCTGGACGACATCGTGCAGACCTACCGCGAGATGGCCCGTGAGATAGAGAAGCGGGAGCAGCTGCTGGTGGTGATGCCGCCTTCGGACGACACGTGGGCGCGTGACCACGGTTTCCTGACGCTGGTGCCGACGGCCGGCAGCGGGCAGCCGCTGCTGCTTGACTTCCGGTTCAACGGATGGGGCGAGAAGTTTCCTGCCAGCCAGGACAATGCCCTGAACCGCCGCCTGTACGACGAGGGCAGGGTAGTGGGGCAGTACGTCAGCCACCTGGACTTCGTGCTGGAGGGCGGCAGCGTGGAGAGCGACGGCTGCGGCACGCTGCTGACGACGACCGGCTGTCTGCTGGCCCCCCACCGCAACCAGCCGCTGACGAAGGCCGGCATCGAGGCGCGCCTGAAGGAGTGGCTCTGCGTGGAACGGGTGCTGTGGATTGACCACGGCGGACTGACCGGCGACGACACCGACGGCCACATTGACACGCTGGTGCGCATCTGCCCCGATGACACCCTATTATATGTAGGGTGCGACGACCCGCAGGACGAGCAGTACGAGGAGCTGCGCCTCATGGAGGAGCAGCTGCGCACGTTCCGGACACTTGACGGCCGCCCCTACCGTCTGCTGCGGCTGCCCATGCCCCGTCCGATATACGACGGCGGCGACCGCCTGCCCGCCACCTATGCCAACTTCCTCGTCGTCAACGGGGCCGTGCTCTGTCCTACCTACGGACAGCCCGACACCGACGCTGAGGCCCTGCGCCTCATTGGTACGGCCTTCCCGGACCGTGAGACGGTAGGCATCGACTGCCGCAGCGTCATCCGGCAACACGGCTCGCTGCACTGCTGCACCATGCAATTTCCGAAACAAGTAATACTGAAGCCATGAAGATAGGATTCCTGCAACAGCATAACGTTGCCGACGTGCAACAGAACATCCTCCGCCTGTGCGAGGGCGTCAGCGACCTTGCCCGAAGAGGTGCCGACCTCGTCGTGCTCCAGGAGCTGCACAACTCCCTCTACTTCTGCAAGGTAGAGGATGTCGGCAACTTCGACCTGGCCGAGCCCGTTCCCGGCCCGTCCACCAAGCTGTACGGCGAGGTGGCCCGCCAGTGCGGCGTCGTGCTCGTCACCTCGCTCTTTGAACGCCGTGCCCCGGGGCTGTACCACAACACCGCCGTCGTGCTGGAGAAGGACGGCAGCATCGCCGGCATCTACCGCAAGATGCACATCCCCGACGACCCCGGCTACTACGAGAAGTTCTACTTCACTCCCGGCGACCTGGGGTTCCGGCCCATACAGACCAGCGTCGGCCGCCTGGGCGTCATGGTGTGCTGGGACCAGTGGTACCCCGAGGGAGCACGCCTCATGGCCCTGCAGGGCGCTGAGGTGCTCATCTATCCTACGGCCATCGGCTACGACCCCGCCGACACCCCGGAGGAGCAGCAGCGGCAGCGGCGCGCCTGGCAGACCGTCATGCGCGGTCATGCCGTAGCCAACGGACTGCCCGTTGTGGCGGTCAACCGTGTGGGCGAGGAAGAAGGAGTGCCCTTCTGGGGAACCTCGTTCGTCTGCGGACCGCAGGGCGAAATCATCTACGAGGCCTCGGAGGACGACGAGGAGAGCATCATCGTCGACATGGACATGCAGCGTTCTGAGCAGGTGCGCCGCTGGTGGCCCTTCCTGCGCGACCGCCGTATCGAGGAGTATGGCGGCATTACCCGGCGCTTTATAGACGAAACGACAGAATAACAGCCACTTAACGTATATACAGAAAGAGATGATACAGAAAAGAGTGCTTCTCCTTGCCACCCTCTTCGCAGCTTGCGGAGCCTGGGCGCAGCACCACGAGTCCTTCCTTGACCCCCAGACGCGGCCGGACGGGACCAAGTGGATTCCAGAACCGCCGTCGGTTACCGGTGGCGACTTCGCCAACGACTTCTACTTCTACCAGTGGGGAATGACGCAGCGCGAAGGCACTACGGGCGAACTCGCCCTGTGGGACGAGAGCGCACGCCTCTGCGACGTCTTCTCGGAGAGCATGGGCATCACCCTGAGCAAAGGGCCGGAGGGAACCCCGGAAATACTGAAGCTGGCCGAGACAGCCGTCGCTGACGCCCACGCCGCCAACACCAGAGTAAAGGAATACTACCGGCGCAAGCGTCCCTTCGCCACCTTCAACCAGCCGTCCCTGAAGCCGGAGGAAGACGACAGGATGGCCACTACGCTCAGCTATCCGTCAGGACACTCGTCGCGTGGATGGATGTTCGCCCTGGTGCTATCCACCGTCGCCCCGGAGCGGACGGAGGCCCTGATGGAGCGTGCACGCATCTTTGCCCTGAACCGCGTCGTCTGCGGACACCACTGGAAGAGCGACATTGACGCCTCGCTCATGCTCGTGGCCGGTATCTTTGCCAATGTCGTCGTCACCGAGGCTTATCAGACACAACTGCAGAAAGCCCGTGCCGAGTATCTGGAAAAGAAAAGGAGCGCACAGCCTTCTCGCTGATGTAGCACAAAGTCCCGCGCAGGTCGGGTGGGGGGAACGGCAACTTTTGAACCCAAAGATTTTGCCGTTTGCAAAAATACTTGTACTTTTGCAGCCAAATTCTTAAGGCAAAGAAGATTCATGGCAAACAACCTCAGATTCCAGGTAGTCGAAGAAGCATTCAAGAAGCATGCCCTCGACGTGAAGGCTCCTGACGAAAGACCTTCAGAGTTCTTCGGAAAGTATGTGTTCAACAGGGAAAAGATGTACCGCTACCTTCCGAAGGACGTGTTCGACAGCCTGATAGACGTCATTGACAACGGCGCGCGGCTCGACCGTTCCATCGCTGATGCCGTTGCCGACGGCATGAAGCAATGGGCTATGGAGAACGGCGTGACACACTACACACACTGGTTCCAGCCGCTCACCGAGGGTACGGCCGAGAAGCACGACGCCTTCGTGGAGCACAACGGTCGCGGCGGCATGATGGAGACCTTCTCAGGCAAGCTGCTCGTACAGCAGGAGCCTGACGCCTCCAGCTTCCCCAACGGCGGCATACGCAACACCTTCGAGGCCCGAGGATATTCTGCATGGGACCCCACGTCGCCCGTCTTCATCATTGACGACACCCTCTGTATACCTACCATCTTCATCAGCTATACCGGCGAGGCCCTGGACTACAAGGCCCCGCTGCTGCGCTCCCTGCACGCCGTCGACATGGCGGCCACGGACGTGTGCCGCTACTTCTACGACGACGTCAAGAAGGTGCGCGTCAACCTGGGGTGGGAGCAGGAGTACTTCCTCGTCGACGAGGGACTCTACTCGGCACGCCCCGACCTGATGCTTACCGGACGCACGCTCATGGGGCACGAGAGCGCCAAGAACCAGCAGATGGACGACCATTACTTCGGCACCATCCCCGACCGCGTACAGGCCTTTATGAAGGACCTGGAGGTGCAGGCACTGGAACTGGCCATCCCCTGTAAGACGCGTCACAACGAGGTGGCACCGAACCAGTTCGAACTGGCTCCCATCTACGAGGAGTGCAACCTCGCCGTCGACCATAACATGCTGCTCATGTCACTCATGAAGCGCGTGGCCCGGAAACACGGCTTCCGCGTACTGCTCCACGAGAAACCCTTCGCCGGCATCAACGGCTCCGGCAAGCATAACAACTGGAGCCTCACGACGGACAGCGGCGTGCTGCTGCATGCACCCGGCAAGACACCCGAGGAGACGCTGCGCTTCGTCACCTTCATCGTCGAGACCCTGATGGGCGTCTACCGCCATAACGGCCTGCTCAAGGCCAGCATCATGTCGGCTACCAACGCACACCGTCTGGGCGGCAACGAGGCTCCGCCGGCCATCATCTCCTCCTTCCTCGGTACGCAGCTCACGGAGCTGCTCGACCACATTGAGCAGTCGGACAACAACGAACTGTTCAACCTGAAAGGAAAACAGGGCATGGAGATTGACATCCCGCAGATTCCCGACCTCATCATCGACAATACAGACCGTAACCGCACCAGCCCCTTTGCCTTCACCGGCAACAGATTTGAGTTCCGCGCTCCCGGTTCCACCGCCAACTGCGCGTCGGCAATGATAGCCCTGAACTCGGCAGTGGCAGAAGCCTTGCAGCAGTTCCGCCAGCGCGTGGACGCTCTCATGGCCCAGGGGAAACCGAAACTCGCAGCGCTGCTGGACGTCCTGCGCGAGGACATCAAGACCTGCAAGCCGGTGCGCTTCGACGGCAACGGGTACAGCGAGGAGTGGGTGGCCGAGGCTGCCCGCCGAGGACTGGACGTCGAGAAGTCGTGCCCCGTCATCTTCGAACGCTACCTGGATGAGGACAGCGTGCGGATGTTCGAGACTACCAAGGTCATGAACCGCAAGGAACTGGAGGCACGCAACGAGGTGAAGTGGGAAACCTACGTCAAGACGGTACAGATTGAGGCACGTGTCATGGGTGACATGTCCATGAACCACGTCATACCCGTCTCTACCCACTACCAGTCGCAGCTCATTAAAAACGTGCAGGGAATGAAGGACGTATTCCCCGCCGAGAAGGCCGGCCGACTGAGTGCCCGTAACATGAAACTCATTGAGGAGATTGCCGAGCGTACGGAACGCATAGAGCAGCTGGTGGAGGAACTGACCGATGCACGCCGAGAGGCCAACCATATTGAGAATATCCATCAGCGTGCCATCACCTACCACGACACCGTATGCCCGAAGATGGAGGCCATCCGACAGGAAACCGACCATCTCGAGATGATTGTCGAAGACGGCCTCTGGACGCTGCCCAAATACCGCGAACTGCTCTTCATCAGGTAAGATTCACGCAAGACTGCGGCAAGGAAATGGCGAAGTCCGCCCCTTTCCGGGGGGGACTTCGTGCATGATACGACAAAAAAACGCACGAGGGCTTGGCTATTCCAGAAATTCTCTATAACTTTGCACCCGCAAATAACGTATGAAAGCGTGAAAGTAAAGGAAGTACTTGACGCCCTTGAACGATTCGCGCCCCTGCCCCTGCAGGAAAGCTGGGATAATGCTGGTCTGCAGGTAGGATTGACAGAGGCGGAGGTTTCAGGGGCATTATTGTGTCTGGACGTTACCGAAAAGGTGGTGGACGAGGCTGTGGAGAAAGGCTGCAACTTGATTGTCAGCCATCATCCCCTGCTGTTCCGCGGACTGAAGATGGTGAGCGACCAGACAGACGTCCAGCGTACCGTGAGAAAGGCTATCCTCCACGATGTCGCTGTCGTCTCCATGCATACGAACATGGACAATGCGCAGGACGGAGTGAACTGGAAAATCGCCGAGAAACTGGGATTGCAGAACGTGCGTTTCATGGCCCCGAAACAGGTTGGGAACGTCGTCTGCGGCAGCGGAGTCATCGGAGAACTGAAAGAACCCACCGCTGCCGACGATTTCGTGCTGAACGTCAAGAAAACGTTCGATGTGGAGTGTGCCCAGTGCAATGAGCTGTTACGCCGTCCCGTGGTGCGTGTGGCTATATGTGGAGGTGCCGGAGACTTTATGACCGATGAGGCAGTAAAGGCCGGAGCCGACGCCTTCATAACGGGAGAGATGCACTACCACCAGTTCTTCGGCTACGAACAGCGTATCCAGCTCTGTGTCATCGGCCACTACCAGAGCGAGCAGTTTACCAGGGAAATATTCCGTGACGTGCTGGCTTCCGCCGGCATAAGGACCGAGATGGCCGAGACAAACACGAATCCGGTACTTTACCTGTAAGACGAGGAAGCAAGACATCGAAACGTCAATACATTGAAGTCTCAAGATATTGAAGCCCCGAAATTACAATACACTAAATAATAAAAAAACAGTATTATGGCAAAGAAAGAACCTACAGAATTGTCAGTGGAAGAGAGACTCAGAACGCTCTACCAGCTGCAGACGGCCCTGTCGGCCATTGATGAGAAACGCACCCTGAGAGGCGAACTGCCCCAGGAAGTGAATGATCTCGAAGACGAGATAGAAGGCCTTAACACACGTATTCAGCGCATTCAGAATGACATCGACGAGTTCCAGCGTGCCATCGCACAGAAGAAAGGCGAGAGCCAGAACGCACAGGCCAGCGTGGACCGCTATAAGGAGCAGTTGAACGATGTGAAGAACAACCGTGAGTACGATACCCTGTCGAAGGAAATCGAGTTCCAGTCGCTTGAAATAGAACTGTGTAACAAGAAAATCCGTGAGGCACAGGCGAAGATTGCCGAGAAGAGTGAAGAACTGGAAGCTAACAAGGCCATTATCAAGGAACGCCAGAACGACCTGGAAATCAAGAAGAGCGAACTGGACGAAATCATGGAGGAAACCCGCGCAGAGGAAGAAAAACTGAAAGAACAGGTAAAGGAACTGGAAACCAAGATAGAGCCGCGCCTCCTCGCCTCGTTCAAGCGTATCCGCAAGAATGCACGCAACGGATTGGGTGTCGTCTACGTGCAGCGTGACGCCTGTGGCGGATGCTTCAATAAAATCCCACCCCAGCGGCAGCTGGACATCAAGATGCACAAGAAGGTCATCGTCTGCGAGTACTGCGGACGTATCCTCGTTGACCCGGAACTGGCTGGCGTAAAGACCGAAAGTCCCGTCGTTGAGGAGAAAAAAACACGCAAGCGCGCTATTCGCAAGACGTCTGCAGCCTCGTCAAAGAAGGCCAATGACGCCAACGATAGCGAGTAAGAAAGTATCGCCAGTGACTTGGGATTTTCCCCGGCCAGGAAGAAACTCAGAGCTCTCCGTAGGCGGGAATCTCCTGAAGAAAAGTATATCTGTGGTGCTCGTAGTCCATTCGGCAGCAATAGTGCTCCAGACCGTTTGACACCAGCAGATAGTCAACATGCAGCAGAAGGTTGTAGGCCGATATCTGGTTGAATACCTTCTGCTGTATCTGTATGGTAGGAGCCTTATACTCCAGTATCATTTGCGGCTGGGCCGACTTGTCGTATAGGATGGAGTCGCAGCGCAGTCGTTTGTCACCGACCTTCAACTCTATCTCATTGCCTAACAAACCTTTGGGGTAGCCCTTGTGCTCCACCAGCCAATGGGTGAAGTGCTGGCGCACCCACTCTTCGGGGGTGAGCGCCACAAAACGGTTGCGCAGGAAGTCGAACACTTGCGGCTTCTCACGCGTACCTCTAATGTTCACCTCAAAGGGTGGTAGGTTCAGGTGGTGCATCATGGCTCTTTAGAGGGCAAAGTTACGGAAGGTCGAGAGCAGTACAAAAGAATCTATTCTTTTTTTTTGCCGAGACAGAGTAACTTCGCGATTCTTATCGCAAAGTTACGAAAAAACGAGCGCAGAACAAAAAGAATTCATTCTTTTTTTATGCCGAGTTCCAGTAACTTCGGCAAAGCCAGAGTTAAGAAAAGACGACAGCAAAACAAAACAAACGTCTGCTTTTCTTTGCTTTTCACCCAACTTTTTGTAACTTCGCACCCGAATCACGTCAAAAAACGACGAGAAGCGTGACTGAAAACTATGGCAGAAGCAAAAGCAGCAACCTACGAAAGCATCATGAAGGAGCTTAGGGACGGGAAATACCGCCCCATATACTTCCTGATGGGCGATGAGGCGTACTATATTGACAAAATAGCCGAATACATTGCTGAGAACGCATTGAAACCAGAGGAAAGGGACTTCAACCAAACGGTGATGTACGGAGCCGATGTTACCGCTGCACAAATTGCTGATGCCGCAAGGAGATACCCCATGATGGCCGAACGGCAAGTCGTCATCGTCAAAGAAGCACAGAACATCAAGCAGACCGATGCCCTGGAGAAATACGTCAAACAGCCCATGATGTCGACTGTCCTCGTAATCTGCCACAAAAACGGCAAGATAGACGGACGGAAGAAGGAATACGTCAAGGCATTGGCGCAGCATGGAGTGGTCTTCGAAAGCGTGAAACTGCGCGACAGAGAGCTTCCTGCCTTCATTGAAGACTATATGAGAGGAAAAAACGTTGCCATTGACCGGAAGTCCACGATGCTGATGGCTGATTTTGTGGGGGCTGACCTGAGCCGCCTGACAGGAGAACTCGACAAACTCGTCCTCTCGCTGCCAGAGAACGACCGGAAGGTGACACCAGAGGCCGTGGAGGAGCAGATAGGGGTAAGCAAGGAGTTCAACGTCTACGAACTGAGAGATGCCATTGTCAACAAGGATGTTTTCAAAGCAAATCAGATAATCAATTATTTTGACAAAAATCCGAAGTCTGGAGGGCTCTACTCCGTTCTCCCAATTCTCTATAATTACTTCCAAACTCTGATGATTGCTTATTATGCCCCCAACAGAAACAGTCAGGAGGCACTGGCAGAGTGGTTGGAATTCGGAAAACCATGGCAGGCGAAAGCCTTCATGACAGGTATGAGAAATTACTCAGGAATAAAAGTACTGCAGATTATTTCCAAAATAAGAGAAATTGATGCTAAAAGTAAGGGTTTGGATAACCCAAATACCCCCTCTGAGGAGCTGATGAGGGAACTAATTTTTTACATTTTGCACTAAAAAAGCTCCTTTTTGCTCTCGTTTTTTTCTATTTCGCTGATTCTGAAGGAGCCTTTTTTTGACCCTCAAATGTCGATAGGGAGTGGGTTTTTGCCACATTTAACCCCCTTCATATTTCGAATATTTTCGCCTTTCCCTCCGCTTGTCCAGAATTCTTCAGAAATGAAGAAATTTGAGAAAATCAGCCCTCTTGAATTCATTATTAAGATTCTTTTGCATTCAATCCTTTTAATTTATGTTTCAGAATCTTGATTTCTAATCTTATGTATTAAGGCGCCGTCATAAAATATTTCGAAACATAAACGTCAATTTATAATTTATTATTTTACTATTGCGAAATATAAATAACGAATTTGGCTTTATAAAAGTGATATTATTCAGTCCGCTTAAAAGATATTTAATTAGTTAAAAACGAGATGGTTACGATTAAAACAAGAAGATAATTGTCGATTATATTCCTCCGAACAACCCTTTTATGTATTATAAAGCGGGAAATAGCCCCCGTTTTGTGTAAGTATCATATTTATACCCAGTTTGTTTTGCAAAAATGCTCTCCTAATGATGAGATTGATTTTACTATGAGTAATTCGGATTTACAAATCCAAAGCGTTTTCTGAAGACCTTCTGTAGTTACACTTTATAAATATAAAGAAATAAACGTGAATTTTAGAAATCAAAATTCGTTCAACTTTTCTTGTTTGTTCCATTTTTTTGTTTTACCTTTGTGAACTGAAACAAATATGGCTCTAGAAGCCCCATTTCTTAACTTAAACAACATGAAAGATCGTATTAAGCAGATTATGGATAGTCAGCACATGACCCAACAAGAGTTCGCTGCCTTCGTCGGAATCGCTCCTGCAACCCTGAGTAATATTTTCAACGACAAGACCCGTCCTTCCCTCAACATAGTGGAAGCCATCAAAAAGAAAATTCCTGACATTAATACTGATTGGCTTATGTTTGGTTCCGGAGAGATGTATTTGGGTGCTTTACAATCCCCAGAGGTTCCTCTCACGCCTACCCCTTCAACCATGGAGACAATGCTCGATCTTGATTTTTCTTCATCCTCCAACGTCCAGCCTACCCCTGTTCTGCCCCCACAACAACCCTCCTTTCAGAATGGTGTACGGAATACACACCCTGTTGCTGCACGTGAGGAATTGAAAAATATTGACAAACCGTTGCGTCATGTCACCGAGATTCGCGTCTATTATGACGACCAGACGTGGGAGAGTTTTGTTCCCTCGTCGAGCAATGGTCGTCGTTAGTCGGAGTTAGTCCTTTATCAAGAATCTGTAGTTCGCGGGTTTATGTAAGGTCCACGCACGCGCGAACTATATTTCTTGATAAATCTACTTATTATCTTGGCCCTTTTTCCATCAGAATGCGTGCTTATTCACGGAAACTTTGTAACTTTGCACGCAGACGATATGTTAGTCTGTACCATCTAAGTAATATCTCGAATGAAGGAGTTGAAAAAATATATTCTTGACATGGTCGTAACGTCCGCAGAGCAGATACATGAACGTTATGTACTGCTTAAGCTGACTGATCCGGAGAAGCCCCTGCCAGATATGAAGCCGGGGCAGTTTGCAGAAGTGCGTGTGGATGGTTCGTCAACAACATTCCTGCGTCGTCCTATTTCCATTTGCTTTGTTGACAGGAAGCGCAATGAGTTATGGCTTCTCGTGGCAACGATAGGCGACGGTACACGATGGATGGGAGCCCTCCGTAAAGGGGACAGGCTGAATTGTGTGTTGCCTCTCGGAAATGGCTGGACCCTTCCTCAACCCCTCCCTGTCATAGAGGGAAGCACTCTGTCCTTGACGCAGAAGGACACAGAAGCATCAACCTCTTTCCATTCAGGGAGTAGACAGGAAGAGCGTATCCTGCTTGTTGGCGGCGGCGTTGGTGTCGCCCCGTTGTTGTATCAGGGCGTTCGCCTGACAGAATTAGGGTACCGTCCGACCTTCCTGCTGGGAGCCCGTACGGCGCATGATATGCTCATTACGGATGAGTTCCGCAAGTATGGCGATGTTTATGTTACTACGGAGGACGGCTCGGAAGGTGAGAAAGGATTCGTTACCAACCATAGCATCCTTCAGCAGCAGCGGTTCGACCTCATCCAGACATGTGGTCCGACGCCTATGATGAAGGCTGTTGCCCGCTATGCTATCCTGCAGGGAACAGAATGCGAGGCATCGCTGGAGAACCTGATGGCCTGTGGCCTGGGAGCTTGTCTGTGCTGTGTGGAGAAGACCACAGAGGGCAACCTCTGTGTATGTAAGGAAGGCCCTGTGTTTAATATTAAGCGACTATTATGGCACAATTAAGCGTAAACATAGGCGCATTGGCGCTAAAGAACCCCGTCATGACCGCCTCCGGCACTTTCGGCTACGGACTGGAGTTCCAGGACTTTGTGCCGTTGGATCAGATTGGCGGTATCATTGTTAAAGGAACCACCTTGAAGCCCCGTGAGGGCAACGACTATCCCCGTATGGCAGAGACGTCGGCAGGCATGTTGAACTGTGTGGGACTGCAGAACAAGGGTGTCGATTACTTCTGTGAGCATATATATCCTGAGTTGCAGCCCACGGGCGGCACCTTTCTGGTCAATGTCAGCGGGTCGTCCCCTGAGGACTATGCTGAGTGTGCCAGTCGTATTGACGCGCTGGATGCTATTCCTGCTATCGAGTTGAACATCTCGTGTCCGAATGTCCGTGACGGAGGTATGGCCTTTGGGGTAACCTGTCAGGGGGCTTCCAGTGTGGTGCGTGCCGTTCGCAAGGCCTACCATAAGACCTTGATTGTCAAGTTGTCGCCAAACGTGACCGATATTACAGAGATTGCCCGCGCTGTAGAGGCCGAAGGCGCTGACGCCGTGTCGCTCATCAATACGCTGATGGGGATGTCTATAGATATAGAACGCCGTTGTCGTCGTTTGAGCATAGGTACCGGTGGCCTGAGCGGTCCCTGTGTCAAGCCCGTTGCTGTGCGTATGGTGTGGCAGACCGCCCGTGCCGTACATATTCCTGTCATAGGACTCGGAGGTATCTCGTCCACTGAGGATGCCATAGAGTTTCTGATGGCTGGTGCTACTGCTATCGAGATAGGTACTGCCAACTTCCTTGACCCGGCGGTCACGCTGAAGGTACGTGATGGTATTAGCGACTGGCTTGACCGGCACGGATGCCGTAGTGTACAGGAGATTATCGGAGCAGCCAATCAGTAGGCATGAAAACTCCGTGAAGTATAGATAATCAATCAAACAAACTAACTGATAAATGAAAAAGAAACTAAGACTACTAATGGTCATGCTGACTATGTGTATCGGCATGAGTGCCCAGCAGCTGGCCTTCCCGGGGGCCCAGGGCTTCGGCCGCTTTGCTACCGGCGGACGAGGCGGCACCATCTACCACGTGACGAATCTGAACGACTCGGGCACAGGCTCACTCCGTGATGCAGTGAGTCAGCCTAACCGCATCATTGTGTTCGATGTCAGCGGTGTCATCAAACTGACATCCGGACTGGTATTCTCGAAGAACTTGACCATCCTGGGACAGACGGCACCCGGCGAGGGCGTACAGGTGTATGGCGACCGTGTGTCGTTCTCTGGTGCTGACAACATCATCGTGCGCCACATGCGTTTCCGCATGGGTAAGGGAGGCACCAGCGGTAAGGATGCAGCCGGTGTTGCCAACGGACGCAACATGATTTACGACCATCTCTCCGTACTCTGGGGACGCGACGAGTGCTTCTCAGTCAGTTGGGACAACAAAGGCACCGAGCCTGCCGACATCACTATCCAGAACTCCATCATTGGCCAGGGTCTGCAGACGCACTCCTGTGGCGGACTGATGCAGACCAGTGGCGGTGTGACGCTCTATCGTAACCTCTATATCGAGAACAAGACCCGTAACCCGAAGGTGAAAGGACTGAACCAGTTTGTCAACAACGTGGTTTACAACTGGGGTAACGGCGGATGCTACCTGATGGGACGCGAGAGTGCTGGCAGTTCATGGGCCGATATCGAGAACAACTACTTCGTCAGAGGTCCGTGGGACACCAGTTACGCTCCCTTGCAGGAAGGCAATGAGAACTTCCAGTTCTATGGCGCTGGAAACTACTACGACAATAATAAGGATGGACAACTGAATGGCAGTGCCATCACCGATGCAGAATATACAGCATCTGGCGGTCTGCGTCGTGCTACGCTTGCTGACATCACCAATCTGCCCAAGTCCTTCCCAGAGATTACCGAGAAGATGACGGCTCAGGAGGCCCTCCTGTGGATGATAGACAGCGTCGGTCCCTCGCTGCCAGTGCGCGACGAGGTGGATAAGTACCTCATTGACGAGTTGGTCTCTTACGGCAAGTCTGGTTCCAATGGCGGTATCTCCGACGAGAAGTCGCTGCCCCACAAAGGCACCGGCACGCTCTATACCGGCAATAAGCCGCAGGATACCGATGGCGACGGAATCCCCGATGCCTGGGAAACTGCCAACGGATTGAACCCCAACAATGCTGCCGATGCTGCTGCCATAGCTGCCAACGGCTATGCCAATATCGAGAACTACGTATTCTCCATTGACAAGGCCTATCCCTACATCAAGAACCCGTCGAACCTGAAGGCTACACAGCAACTGCAGGAATCAATCTCGCTGTCGTGGACAGACAATGCCGATAATGAGACTGGCTATATCCTGGAGAAGTCAACTGATGGTAAGACCTATACCGAAGTGGCGCGTCTTGCTGCCAACGCCTCCTCCTACGATGTTACAGGACTAACTCCCGAGACAGCCTATTATTTCCGTCTGAGGGCATACGGTGCCGACGATCTCTTCTCACCATACGCCACTGTGACTACCGAGACAGTGGGCGATGCCGCTCCTCCAAGCCTGTCTGTTAAGCCGTCGCCAGCCGACAATGAGGAAGTCGGTGTGGCAGCAGGTAAGGTTACCTTCAAGTGGGAAAACAGCAGTAAGGACTACTATGGCACGGTGAAGTACACCGTTTATCTAGGTCTTGCTGCTGACCAACTAAATGCTATTGCTACAGACATCACTGCCAAGACCTATGTGTACACCACAGCGCTTCAGGCCGACAAGACCTACTACTGGCGTGTGGATGCCAAGAACAATGAGGGTACTACTCAAGGCACGCTGTGGTCGTTCAAGGCCGTCGAAGGTGGCAGACTGTTCTATACTGACTTTAACACAACACCCGAGGCTTTTGCCACGGCTTATCCAGCTTCTGCGGGCAACGTGAACATCATCAACGGCAATACCAAAAAAACGGTTGGCGGTATTGTCTTTGGTGCCAACGGTTCCAGCAGCGCACGTATCGTGTCGTTCAGTAACAGTTCACTTACTGGTGACTACTCTGCCGATGATGCTGGAGCCAGCGGACGCTGCGTAGAGTTTACCAGCGGTAGCGGTTATGTGCAGGTGCCTGAAGTGGAAGGCCCCTGCGTGGTTACCATCTGGACAGGCAACTCAGATACCAATTCGAAGACCTTCAACCTGAAGACGATCATTGATGGTACGGAGACAACGGCCACCTCGTTCTCGCTGGCTGCTGCCAAGAAAAACTTCAAGCACAAGTATACCTATACAGGTGAGGGTAAAGTGACGTTCAAGGTTGATGGTAATGGCAAGAAGTTCCGCCTTCACGACATACTCATTGAGAAGTATGTGCCTGTAAGCATTGAAGATCCCATTGAAATCACGACCTACCCAACGGCACAAAACGTGTCGTATATGGACGGAGGTGTCTTGACGTTCCGTTTCAATCAGGATATCAAGTACCTGGGTGGTGCCACTATCAATGGCGACAACTACGAACGTCTCACCAGCGTCAATGCCTCTGGTACTACACTCACCGTGACATACGAGGCTCTCGATGCCAATACGGAGTATGTCATCAGCTTCCCAGAAGGATCGATTACTGACTTTGCCGGTACGAAGACCTTTGAGGGCGATGAGTTCACCTTTACCACAGCCGACTTTGGCGCTCTCGATGCCATTGCTGATGCTCACAAGGGACGTGCTGCTGCCCTGCCCATCAATTTCAAACCCTTCAACACGATTGCGCTGCTGGAGAGAGAGAATGGCACGGTGCAGGATGCAGAAAACCAGCACCCCCACTGGGTACAGGTGTCGGGCGAGAAGACAGCCGACCAAGCGGTGTTCACCTCTACTTCCGACAAGGTCATGACCTTCTATCGCTCTGCATCGCCAGCCATCCGTGTGAAGGCCGACTACACAGGTACAGCCAACGTAGAGTTCAAGATACAGGAGACACGCAATGCCGATGTGACACCCAACTGGCGCACCATCCGCGTGCTGCGTAATGCCGATTTCCCCTTCGACGATGTCTTGCTGCTTAGCAACGAGGCGCGATTCGTCAAACTCGTTCCAACCAAACTGTCAGGCAGCATTACACTCACGGAGTTCCGTGTTGCCGATGCAGATGGTAAAGGCTTGTATGATGAAGGTGCTACTTCTATTCGTGAATTGCCTTTAAATACAGCGCGTACAGAGTACTTCACGCTCTTAGGCAAGCGCGTTGCTGCACCGGGCAAGGGACTCTACATAGTCCGCAGCACCACAGCCAGCGGACAGGTGACGTCGCGCAAGGTGACGTTCTGACGCAATCGTTCCTTTAACCACAGCGAGCGGGAGCAACAATCGTTGCCCCGCTCGTTTTTGGTATACCTTAATAAAAAGAGGGCTGCAATTGCAGCCCGTCTCTTCGAGCCGGTGACCTTAATAAAATGAGGGCTGCAATTGCAGCCCTCAACCAACACAAAAACTAAACTAGACTTAACTAACGCATATCGGGATTTATCACAAATCCCTAATTGCGTGTGCAAATGTATAAATTAATTTTAATTGCTCCAAGTGTTTTCTCTTTTTTTGTAAGAAAATTGTATTTTTTTTAGATTCTTACTGATTTGTTCAACAAATAGCAGTCGAGAATCGTCATTGCCGCCATTGCCTCCACGACGGGTACAGCCCTTGGCAGTACGCAGGGGTCGTGTCGTCCTCGGGCAGTCAGCGTGGTGGCGTTGCCTTGCAGGTCGACGGTGTCCTGCTGTTGCAGCAAAGTGGCCACCGGTTTGAAGGCTACTCGGAAGTAAATGTCCTGTCCGTTGGAGATGCCGCCCTGGATGCCGCCGCTGTGGTTGGTCTTGGCCATGATGGTACCTTCTTCATCGGTACAGAAGACGTCGTTCTGCTGTGAGCCTCTTTCAGTGACTCCGGCAAAGCCTTTTCCGTACTCAAATCCCTTGACGGCGTTGATGCTCAGCATGGCCGCTCCCAGCATGGCGTGCAGCTTGTCTGCCTCCGGTTCTCCCAGTCCTGCTGGACATCCCTTGATGACGCCCGTGATGATGCCTCCTATGGTGTCGCCTTCGGCCTTTACCTGTTCTATGAGGTGTTCCATCTCTGCTGCCTTTTCGGGGTCAGGACATCTTACGGCGTTCTGTTCTGTGAGACTGAGGTCGTAGTGCTGGTAGGAGTGCTCTAGGGCGATGCTTCCCACCTGTGAGGTGTATGCCTGTATGCTGATGCCCTGCTGTCTGAGGGCGAGTTTTGCCAAGGCTCCCGCAACGACGCGGCTGATGGTGATGCGTGCCGACGATCGTCCTCCTCCGCGATGGTCGCGCAGTCCGTATTTATTATAATAGGTGAAGTCAGCGTGTGACGGTCTGAACAGCGTACGCATGTTCTCGTAGTCCTGTGAGTGCTGGTTTCTGTTGCGTACGATGAATCCGATGGGGCATCCGGTGGACTTCCCCTCGAAGACGCCGCTGAGAATTTCCACCTGGTCCGGCTCCTGCCGTGAGGTAGTGATGCTGCTCTGTCCCGGGCGCCGTCTGTTCAGTTCCTGCTGGATGAAGTCCAGGTTGATGTCAATACCGGCGGGCATACCGTCCACTACACCGCCGACCGCCTCCCCGTGGCTTTCGCCGAAGGTGGTCAGCGTGAATCGTTTACCAAATGTGTTACTCATGATGATGGCAATGGCCGCAGCCTCCTTCGTGTTTGTGATGATGGTTTTCGCAATGACCTTCGCCTTCGCAGTCGCCCTCGCAATTTCCTCCGCAATTTCCTCCGCAATGGCCTCCGCAGCATCCTTCTCCGCTCAGCATGTTGACCATTTTCTGAATCTCCTCCATTGTAGCCTCGCGGTTTTCGAGAACTTCTCCGACGAAGTTCAGCACCTTTCCGGCCATGGGCGGGTTGGTGTCGATGGTCACTCCGTCTTCCTCGATGCTGACGACGCGTGCGGGGAAGTGGTGTCCCTCGCTGTCCTGCATGGTGATGACGGCGCCTTCGAAGATGTTCTCCGTGTCGAACTTGCCGTCAATGCAGAAGATGTCTCTGCTGAGTTTATGTGCTCCTTGCGGGTCATAGTCGCCGAAGGCCTCTTCCTTGGACAGAGTGAAGTCGAAGGAGTCTCCCTTCTTCAGTCCGATGATGTTTTTCTCGAAGGAGTCCAGTGCGATGCCAAAGCCGCTGATGAACTCAAAGGGGTGCTCCTCATGTGTCATCTCCTCCAGATTCTTCTTTTCGTTCTCGAGGGAGTAGAGTTTATAGCTGACGCAGATGTAGTTGTTCTGATTCTTGTCCATGGGTAGGTATTTATATTTTGTTTTCTGTGCGCAAAGGTACGATTAAGTGAGCAAAATCCCAAATTTATTAGGGATTTTCGAACGTTTAGCCTCTTCTTTGTCTGTCATTCTTTGCTTGGAAGAAGAGAAAATCAGAAAAAGTGCTTATTATTTGACCTGCGTCAAAAAAAAGCGTTTTCTTGTGACAAAAGCGTGCGGCAGTGATGGCTCATTTCTCCAAACGTACTACTTTTGCATCGTCCAGCGGGACAAAAAGGATAACAAAAAAGGATAACAAAAAAAGGTAAAAAGATGAAAAAGAAGATTTTTATGGTGGCTCTGTCGTTGCTCAGCATGACAGCCACGTATGCAGAAAGCGAAGCAGAATCTCGTGTTGCTCATGAAGAGACAGCCGACCTGTCGGCTTACGACATGTCCGTGAACATGCGGAAGTTGGCCGTGACCCTGGGTCTGACCTTTGACCAGATGGAGGCCGTTTCCAACATTCATGAGACGTTCAAAGCCGAGATGGAACTGGCCAGTCGTTACGATGCTGCCAAGCGTCAGGAGATTGTCGACCGTGCCATTGCACGTGACTTGCGTTTCATGCGCTACATTCTCAGCACGGAGCAGTACCGCAAGTATCAGCTGTTGCTGAACACCACACTGAGGAACCGTGGACTGCATTAGTACTTAGGTAACAATTCCATTCAATTAGTAACATCCGAAGAAAGGCGAGAGCCGGTAGCAGTCATGCTCCCGGCTCTCTTTGTGTCTTGTCGCCGTGCTGCGTTGGCGGCACTTCTTGTGCTATCTGGTCCCGATGTCGGCGCTGAGTGTCAGCAGCTGGTTGAAGTGCATCCCCTTGTCGGTGAAGTGGAATGCCGCTCCCGCCTTCAGCGTGACGTGGTGGTCGTCGAAGATGGTATAATAGATGTCCGTGCGTGAGTACCAGGGCGACTGCAGGTAGGTGTCTCCCCAGTAGTACTGTCCGAATCCCCTGTTGCCGTATTGCTGCTGCCTTCCTCCCGCGTAGAAGGTCTCCGTCATTGTCAGCCTTTTCCATACGGCGTTCACCTCGCCGAGGAATCCGATTGGCGTGTGCCATTTGTTGTCTGTTGCGCGGTCGCGGTCAGCTCCGGCCAGGAGTCCCGCCCTGATGTCAAGCGAGTCGAGCGGTCCGGCCTGTTGCCAGCACAGTCCTGCATAAGGGTGCATGACGGTATTGTCGTGCGGCTTGTGCCCGATGTCCGAGCCTCCCCGTTCGTTGGCGTAGTGGTAGTAGTAGGCGTTCATGCCAACCTGTATGTTGTGCTTGACGAAGCGCGTGTCGATTCCGGCCATGAACTGCTCCCTGACCGTTTCCGAACGTTTTGCCGTCCAGTCCAGGAATACTTCCAGGTGGCCGTTGCTTCCGACGTATTGGAAGTCGAATCCCGTCATCATGGGACGGTAGTACTTGATGCTGTCGCACACCAGATAGTCCGGCATCTCCTGCTGCATCTTACGTCTCGGATATTTTCCCAGGAGGAATTTCAGGCGCGGTGTGTTGTACTCGTAGTAGGCGACGATGCCGTCAGCCCCGAGTTCGGGCTTCGCTCCCCATTCCGTCAGCAGGTCGTAACCAGCCGTAATGTGGTGCTTCCCCCCCTTCTTTTCCGAGAGCGTGATGGTGGGCATCAGGTGCGTACCGCAGAAGGTGTCGGCCCTTCGGTAAGTGGCGTCACCCTCCGAGTTGTCGAAGAATCCGTTGATGCTGGCCCCCCCCTCCAGCTGCTGCGCCTGGGTGGCGGCAGGGGTCATGAGCAGGGCGGCGAGTGCGATGAAGAGTTTTTTGTGCTTCATGTTATTGTTGTTGTCGGTGCCAAAAGTACGAAAAAAAAAGCACATAATGGGTGTCGTTTCCGATTATTTTGTAACTTTGCAGCAAATAATTCCAAAACATGTAAATATGATGAAGAAAACATTCCGTATTTTGTTTCTTTGTGTGGCAACCGCCATACTTGCCAGTTGCGGTACCACTTCCACTGTGCCCATTACGGGTCGCAAGCAGACGCTGATGGTCAGCGACGAGCAGGTGCTGAGTCTCTCCAACCAGCAGTATAAGGAGTACATGAAGACCGCCAAGGCCTCGGCCAACGCCACCAACACGGCGATGGTGAAGCGGGTAGGGCAGAACCTTGCCACCGCTGTGGTGAAGTACCTGAATGCTAACGGTCTTGGTGCCGAGGTGTCGCAGTACCAGTGGGAGTTTAATCTTGTCCAGGACCAGCAGGTGAACGCTTTCTGCATGCCCGGCGGTAAGATTGTGGTGTACGAGGGTCTACTCCCTGTCACCCAGAACGAAGCTTCGCTGGCCATCGTGCTGGGTCATGAGATAGCCCATGCCGTAGCGAAGCACTCTGCCGAGCGACTGAGCAATGAGTACAAGAACCAGTACGGCACCCAGATTCTCGGAGCTGTCCTTCAGGGAGCCGGCATCGGTCAGGGCACCCAGCAGCTCATTGCACTGGGCACCTCGCTGGGTGGTCAGCTGTGGACTTCCGGTTTCTCGCGTAAGCAGGAGAGCGAGGCCGACCACATGGGCCTTGTCTTTGCTGCAATGGCAGGCTACGATCCTCAGGTGGCCGTAGCTTTCTGGCAGCGTATGGCCGCTCAGGGAACGGGCAGCAGCTCGCTCTTCAGCGACCACCCCTCTGACGCCACCCGTATCAAGGACATCCAGAAGTGGCTTCCTGAGGCCCTGAAGTACTACACGCCGCCGGTGGTCGCCACCAAGACCGCAACGACGACGAAGAAAACAACGAAGAAGACAACGAAGAAGACAACGAAGAAGAAATGAGAAAGCAGTTCCTTCTCCTCCTCCTTTGTGCGCCGCTGACCGGCTTTGCCCAGCATGGAGGTCTCAGCTCGTCCATGCTGAAGGACCTCGCCAAGGATCAGAAGCTGACGCCGTCCAGCCGTGCCTTGGTGAACGCCATCGGTTCGAACGCCATTGACGACCTTGCCCGTAACCGCCAGAACGCCGGTGCCTTTGATACCCACTTCAGCATCGAGACCGCGAAGCAGTCCATTGCCGACCAGAAGCAGTCGGGCCGTTGCTGGATGTTCAGCGGTATGAATGTGCTGCGCTCCGACTTTGCGCGTCGCAGCGACTCTCTTGTGGTGGACTTCTCGCAGGCCTACCTGTTCTTCTACGACCAGCTGGAGAAGTCGAACCTCATGTTACAGGGAGTCATCGACACAGGCTCTAAGCCCATTGACGACCAGCGTGTGCAGTTCTTCTTCCATTACCCGTTGAGCGACGGCGGCACATTCTGCGGCGTTGCCGACCTTGCCGAGAAGTATGGTCTGGTGCCCCGTGAGGCGATGCCGGAGTCATTCTCCAGCGACAATACGTCGCGTGCCAGCCGCCTCATAGCCTCCAAGCTGCGTGAGTTCGGTCTTCAGCTGCGCGACATGGTGGCTCGTGGCAAGAGTGCGTCGTCCGTCGAGAAAGCCAAGCTCCGCATGCTGGGTCAGGTCTATCACATGCTGCAGCTCACCATCGGCGACCCCGTCCAGGAGTTTACCTACACCTTCCGCACCAAGGACGGGCGAGCTGTCGGCGAGCCCCGCACGTTTACCCCCAAGAGCTTCTATAAGGAAGTCGTAGGGGCACCCCTCAATGGCACTTTCATCATGGTGATGAACGACCCTCGCCGTCCCTACTACAAGACTTACGAGGTGGAGTACGACCGCCACACCTATGACGGTCATAACTGGAAGTACGTCAATCTGCCGATGGACGACATTGAACAGATGGCTGTCAGCGCCCTTCGTGCGGGTCGCAAGCTCTACAGCTCCTACGATGTGGGCAAGATGCTGGACCGCAAGCGCGGCTATGCCGACACCGAGAACTACGATTATGGCTCACTGTTTGGCACTACCTTCGGCATGGACAAGGCGCAGCGCATCATGACCTTCGACAGCGGTTCCACGCATGCCATGACGCTGACGGCCGTCGACCTGGACAAGAAGGGTAGGGCGGTGAAGTGGAAGGTCGAGAACTCGTGGGGTGGCGACTGGGGCCAGCAGGGCTGTCTCATCATGACCGACCGCTGGTTCCGCGACTACATGTTCCGTCTGGTAGTCCCCCGTGAGTTTGTTCCGGAGAAGGTGCTTCAGGCAGCAGCAACGCCCCCTGTGATGGTGATGCCTGAGGACCCCCTGTTCCTTCCCGACGAGTAAGGACAGCATCAACGGCAACGTGGGCCGTTCCTCCTGAGGGGGACGGCCCACGTTGCTGTTTGCATGCCTTTACTTTTTCCAGCCCAGTGCAGCCGCTCCCAGCACGGCAGCCGATGCCCCGTCGAGTCCGCTGACGAGGAACTTCGCCTTGCCGCGGTAGACGGGCATCACATGCTTGTCGTAAGCCTCTCGGATGGGTTTCATGATGAGTTCGCCCGCCTTGACCATTCCTCCGAAGAAGATGAAGGCTTCGGGCGATGAGAAGGTGGCGAAGTCGGCGCACGCCTCTCCCAGCATGTTTCCCGTGAAGGTGTAGATGTCTTGTGCCAGCTTGTCGCCCTCGTTGGCGGCGATGGCCACGTCAAGCGACGTGATGCTGTCGGCGTCCAGTTTCCTCAGCGCCGATGGCTGCTGTGTGTTTGCCAGCAGTTCGCGTGCCGTGCGTGCCACGCCCGTTGCCGAGCAGTAGGTCTCCAGGCATCCTGTGCGTCCGCAGCCGCAGAGCCGTCCCTCCGGTCCCCGTACCACGCGCACGTGTCCCAGTTCTCCGGCAAAGCCGTCGCATCCGTACACCACCTCTCCGTTGATGACGATTCCTGAGCCGACGCCCGTGCCGAGCGTGATGACGATGAAGTTCTTCATGCCGCGTGCATTGCCGTACATCATCTCGCCGATGGCAGCGGCGTTGGCGTCGTTGGTCATGCTGACGGGTATGTTGTCCAGTCTCTCGCTGAACATGCGTGCCAGGGGCACCTTCGTCTCGTGTGCCCACTTGATGTTGGGTGCCGTCTCGATGGAGCCGTTGTAGTAGTTGCCGTTGGGTGCCCCGATGCCCATTGCGTGAATGGCGGCAATGCCTCCCGCCTTGTCGAGCAGCGGCTTGAGTGCCTCGATGCCGGCATTGACGAAGGCGTCAGCCGTGTCGTACTGCTGGGTCTTGATGGCATTGGTTCCGAGAATGTTCCCCTTGTCGTCGACGATGCCGAAGACCGCGTTCGTCCCGCCGAGGTCCAGCCCGATGACATACGGTTTGTCAGAAGCATTTCCTTTCATGTTGTAAAGCAGTATTGGTTCTTTTGGTGGCAAAAGTACGAAAAAACTTCTGATGCATGACAAGAAATTCATATTATTTTCTTAATTTTGCACCCGTTATGCCGTTTCACGTACCAATCAACATCCTGGACTTCATCTTCAAGGGCATGCTCATAGGGATGATAGCGTCGGCTCCGATGGGCCCGGTGGGCATTCTGTGTGTCCAGCGCACGCTGAACAAGGGCCGCTGGTATGGTTTTGCGACGGGCATCGGTGCCGCCGTGAGCGACATCTTCTATGCCGGCATTACGGGCCTTGGCATGACGTTCGTGATGGACCTGGTGGACAATCCGCAGACGCGCTTCTACCTGCAGATAGGCGGTTCGCTGCTGCTGCTGGCGTTCGGCTGGTACACTTACCGCACCGACCCGACGCGCAAGATGCACCAGTCCGGCCAGCAGAAGGGTACGCTGTGGTATAACATCTGGACGGCCTTCCTCGTCACCTTCTCCAACCCCCTCATCGTCTTCCTCTTCCTGGCCTTGTACGCCCAGTTCGCCTTCGTGCTGCCCGACCATCCCTTTGAGATGATTGTCGGCTTCCTGAGCATTGTGGGCGGTGCATTGCTGTGGTGGTGGGGACTGACGTGGCTGGTGGACAAGATTCGCACGAAGTTCGACGCTGACGGCATCCGCATCATCAACCAGGTCATCGGCGTCGCCGTCATTATCGGCTCCGTCATCATGCTTATGGGAACGACGACGAACCTGCTTCGCTGGTAGTACCCCCGAGGCGAGAAACAAAAGTGAAATCATGTTTATAGCACAGGAATTACGTAAGAAGAACATTGCCGAGTACCTGCTCTACATGTGGCAGGTGGAGGACACCATCCGTGCCTTCGGCTGCTCGCTGTCGCGCATCCGCCGTGAGTATGTGGACCGCTTTGACTACACGGACGAGCAGAAGGAGGAGGAGGTCGACTGGTTCGGCAACCTTGTGACCATGATGAACCAGGAGGGTTGCCGCCAGAGCGGTCACCTGCAGGTCAACCAGGTCACGCTGCAGCTGCTCACGGAGCTTCACCAGCAGTTGCTGGAGTCCCCGAAGTACCCCTTTTACAACACTGCCTACTACAAGGTGCTGCCGTTCATCGTTGAGCTGCGCAACCGCGGGGCGCACAAGGAGGAGGGCGAGATAGAGACCTGCATGAACGCCCTTTACGGCGTGATGATGCTGCGACTGCAGCAGAAGCCGATAACCCCCAACACGGAGCACGCCGTCAAGGAGATATCCACCTTCATCGGTATGCTCAGCGACTACTATAAGAAAGACAAGGAGGAAGGCCTCGAGTTCTAATCATTTATCACATTTGTCATTTATCATTTAGCGAAGCGCATGAACATACTCATAACCGGCTGTAACGGCCAACTGGGCAACGAGATGCAGCTGCTGGAGCAGGAGAATCCCCAGCACACCTATTTTAATACCGACGTAGCCGAGCTCGACATCACCGATGCGTCAGCCATCGGACGTTTTGTCAGCGACAACCAGATTGACGGCATCGTCAATTGTGCCGCCTATACCGCCGTCGACAAGGCCGAGGAGAACGAGGAGCTTTGCCAGAAGCTCAACGCCGAGGCTCCCGCCTACCTGGCCCACGCCATCGGGCAGCGCGGCGGCTGGATGGTCCAGATTTCTACCGACTACGTGTTTGACGGCACCAGCCACACCCCTTATACCGAGACCGAGGACACCTGTCCCAACAGCGTCTATGGACGCACGAAGCTCGTCGGTGAGCTGAACGTCCAGAAACTCTGTCCGCAGTCCATGATTATCCGCACCGCCTGGCTCTACAGCACCTTCGGCAACAACTTCGTGAAGACTATGCTGCGACTGGGCAGGGAGCGTCAGGAGCTGGGCGTCATCTTCGACCAGATAGGCACGCCCACCTACGCCCGCGACCTCGCCGTGGCCATCATGACCGCCGTCAACAAGGGCATCGTGCCTGGCGTCTACCACTTCTCCAACGAGGGTGTCACGTCGTGGTACGACTTCACCAAGGCCATCCACCGCCTTGCCGGCATCACCACGTGCCGCGTCCGTCCGTTGCACACCAGCGAGTACCCCACGCCCGCCACGCGTCCCCACTACTCGGTGCTCGACAAGACGAAGATTAAGCAGACCTACGGCATTGAGATACCCTACTGGGAGGAGAGCCTCGAAGTCTGCATCGGCAGACTTCTAAATGACAATTGACATTTATCATTTATCATTTAGCGAAGCACATATGAACCAAGAAATAGAAAGAAGAAGAACGTTTGCGATTATCTCGCACCCCGATGCCGGTAAGACCACGCTGACCGAGAAGTTCCTGCTTTTCGGCGGCCAGATACAGGTGGCCGGCGCTGTGAAGAACAACAAAATCAAGAAGACCGCCACCAGCGACTGGATGGACATCGAGAAGCAGCGCGGCATCTCCGTCAGCACCTCGGTGATGGAGTTCGACTATACGCCCGAGGGGAAAGACATAGAGTACAAAGTCAACATCCTTGACACCCCCGGTCACCAGGACTTCGCCGAGGACACCTTCCGTACGCTGACTGCCGTCGACTCGGCCATCATCGTCGTCGACGGAGCCAAGGGCGTGGAGACACAGACGCGCAAGCTCATGACCGTCTGCCGCATGCGAAAGACTCCCGTCATCATCTTCATCAACAAGATGGACCGTGAGGGCCGCGACCCCTTCGACCTGCTGGACGAGCTCGAGCAGGAACTGGAAATCAAGGTGCGCCCACTCTCCTGGCCCATCAACCAGGGTGCCAAGTTCAAGGGCGTCTATAACATCTACGAGCAGAAGCTCGACCTCTTCACCCCCGACAAGCAGCGCGTCACCGAGAAAGTCAGCGTCGAGGTCGGTTCCCCCGACCTTGACAGCCGCATCGGCGAGCAGGATGCCGCCAAGCTGCGCGACGACCTGGAGCTCGTCGACGGCGTCTATCCCGCCTTTGACGTCGACACCTACCGCTCCGCCGAAGTCGCCCCCGTCTTCTTCGGCTCGGCCCTCAACAACTTCGGCGTCCAGGAGCTGCTCAACTGCTTCGTCGAGATAGCCCCCAGCCCCCGTCCCACGAAGGCCGAGGAGCGCGAGGTGCAGCCCGAGGAGCAGAAGTTCACAGGCTTCATCTTCAAGATAACCGCCAACATCGACCCCAACCACCGCTCGTGCATCGCCTTCTGTAAGGTGTGCTCAGGGCGTTTCCAGCGCAACCAGCCCTACCTGCACGTGCGGCAGCAGAAGACCATGCGCTTCACCAGTCCCACGCAGTTCATGGCCCAGCGCAAGTCCACCATCGACGAGGCCTGGCCCGGCGACATCGTCGGACTGCCCGACACCGGCGGCATGTTCAAGATAGGCGACACCCTCACCGAGGGCGAGCAGCTCCACTTCCGCGGACTGCCATCCTTCTCGCCAGAGCTGTTCAAGTACATCGAGAACGACGACCCCATGAAGTCCAAGCAACTGCAGAAAGGCATCGACCAGCTCATGGACGAAGGCGTTGCCCAGCTCTTCGTCAACCAGTTCAACAACCGCAAGATTATCGGCACCGTCGGCCAGCTGCAGTTCGAGGTCATCCAGTACCGTCTGGAGAACGAGTACAACGCCCGCTGCCGCTGGGAGCCCGTCCACCTCTACAAGGCCTGCTGGATAAGCAGCGACGACGAGAAGGAGCTCGAGAACTTCAAGAAGCGCAAGTACCAGTACATGGCCAAGGACAAGGAAGGCCGAGACGTCTTCCTGGCTGACTCCGGCTACGTGCTCTCCATGGCCCAGCAGGACTTCGAGCACATCCAGTTCCACTTCACCTCCGAGTTCTGACAGCACTCCCCCTGCGTGCATCCTGTCAAGTCTCTGCATGGCTCGTTTCCCGGCGGCAAAGGTACGGTAACAGGCTGAGAGGAGCAAAAGAAATACGGATGTGGAGGAACTCCCTCTCTCCATATATCCCCCCCTCCCTCTATCTCCTTCTAAGAAGTTTCTGCGCCGACAATGTCCCGTGTTGAAGGCCTCAAAGTCGGCTTTTCAGCCCCGCAAAATCGGCTTTTCAGCCCCGCAAAACCGGCTTTTCAGCCCCGCAAAAGCCGACCTTTCAAAACCCCGACTCCCCTGTATCCCGCATAGCCACTGACTCTGTAAATATTCTGCCCTCCGCCGTACCCCTTGGTGTAGGCGGGTGTCATCAGTTTCCGTTCCTGCGCGTAGCG
>CAMHIM010000017.1 GCA_946185225.1 uncultured Prevotellaceae bacterium | reverse complement strand
TGCTTGCGGGTGTAGAGACCCACGCCTATCATCACGGCCAGGAAGATGATGGTCAGTAATACTTTTATAATCATGGTTCTATTGCTTTTTCGTAATTACGTTACTGCGTCACAACGTCGTCACGGGATGACGTCATAACGCCACACTTCACTTTTTCTTGGCCCAGTCGAAACGCACCTGCATCTGTGCCATGACGGCGTGAGAGGCGTTCTTCTGGAACTGTCCGCCGGCAACACCGGCACTCTTATAGACATACTGCAGCTGGAAGCGGTTCTTCTTGAAGAACCACCACTGGACGCCCGCAATGGCCTTGTGCTGGTCGTAGCCCAGCGTGGTATTGAAGTTGAAGTAGTCGTAGGAGCCCACCAGGTCGACTCCCTTGGCGACGGGAACGCTACCTGTCACATAGGCACCGCGGCTGGTGGTGTTCTTGTCCTTGCCCTCCAGGTACTCGCCGTGGACATTGAACGCAGACGACTTATAGTCGAAGCCCGCGGTCCAGCGGTTGCGCTTGTAGTTCTCGCCGGCATGGATGAAGTCAGGGTCGTCCTCGTCCCTGCCAATATAGGGTGACGCCTTGACGGCATGTCCACGGCCTATCTGCCCCGTTGCCACAAGGTTCAGCCCTTTGACGGGACGGTACTCCAGACGTCCTATGAAGTCCTTCTCCGGGTTCTTGTCCTTCGTGTTGATGGCCTGCCCGTTCATGATGTCCACTTCGTAACGGAGCTTCCCGTCGTTGGTCTCGCCGAATACCGCCATACCGAGGTCACGGCCGTACTGCACGCCAATGAGCGGGTCACTGCCGCAACCGGTCAGATAGGTGACGCCCTCGCTATAGACGTCAATAGCCTCCATGGAGGTCGGCGAGAGAGGATTTTCGTAGGAGAGGCCGTTCTTGAATTGTCCAAGGCGAACGGTCAACGCCTTGTTGTTGGAAAACCGGTAGTCCATGTAATACTCTTGTACTACGCTCGAAAAGTCGTGCATGAACAAGAATGACACGCGGTCGGTGATTTGGGCATTGGCCCAGAAGAGGGTACGCTTCAGCTCGAAGGTGTTAGTGTCGTCGTTGCCGGTGTGAGTGTAGTTGAAGCCGCCCTGTGCATAGCCATGCAGCTGTATGCGGTCCGACACATCCTTCATCCAGTCCGTCTCCGAGGCCGTCTGTTGTCCCATGGCGGCCACACTGCTGAACACGGCCATGACGACAGCCAGCGTTCTGAATCTTGTCTTGCTTTTCTTCATGTTATGTCTTTTTTAAGGGTTTAGTTTATGCGGGGCCAAAGGTAAGAAAAAGAAATAAGAAAATCATTCTTTTAGGACAAAAAAAGTAACATTTCTTTTGTTTTTTTATTTTTTTGATTACATTTGCAACAAAGAAAGAGAATAACTGCACCAAGGAATTCTATCCTGACTAAAGACAACGTACACATTTATTAACTTTAATAAAAATCTTATGGACAGAAAAAGATGGACTACGCTACTGTTGCTCCTTGTGATGGCCGTGCTTCCTGCATTGGCACAGAACAAAGGAACGACCACGAATGTTCGGCAAAACAACCGAGACATCAGCGGCATCGTTCGCGATGACTTCGGCGAACCGCTGCCAGGTGCTACAGTAACCAACGTGAAAGGCAAGACCGACCGAGAGACGTTTGCCGTAGTAACCGACGTAAACGGTCATTTCAAGCTGACCATCTCCGGCGACGTACGCCAGGTGGAGGTCTCCTATGTGGGATTCAAGTCACGGGTAGTGACCTTGCTCCCCACCATGAACACTTACGACATCACCTTGCAGCCAGACTCGAAGAGCATTGACGAGGTGGTGGTGACGGGTGTCTTCGAACGCAAGGCCAACACCTATACCGGTGCCGTCACCACGGTGAAGGGCGAGGACCTGCAGCGCGTGGGTAATGTCAACGTTCTTCAGTCACTGAAGAGCATCGACCCCTCATTCATACAGATTGAGAACCTTACGGCAGGCAGCAACCCCAACGCCCTGCCTGACTTCCAGATGCGCGGCACGAGCACCATCGCCAGCGTACAGGGCGAATACGCGTCAAGTGCCAACCAGCCACTGTTCATCCTCGACGGTTTCGAGACGGAGTTGACCAAGATCCTGGACCTCGACATGAACCAGGTGGAGAGCGTCACCACGCTGAAGGACGCCACGGCCAAGGCCATCTACGGTTCCAAGGCTGCCAACGGCGTCATTGTCATCGAAACCAAGCGTCCTGAGAGCGGACGTATGCGCATTACCTACACCGGCTCCATGTCCTTGGAAGTGCCTGACCTGACAAGCTACGACGTCACCGATGCCACCGAAAAACTGCGTGTGGAGCGCATGGCAGGTCTCTACTCCAGCAACAACGCCAAGAGTCAGGTGACGCTTGACGAACTCTACACAGAGAAACTGCGCGAGACACTGGCCGGCGTCAACACCGACTGGCTGGCACAGCCCGTACGCAACGGCTTCGGTCATAAGCACTCCCTGTATCTGGAGGGCGGCGACAAGGCCATGCAGTATGGTGTCAACCTGTCGTACAACAGGATAGGCGGTGCCATGAAAGGCAGCGACCGCAACACCTTCTCAGGCGGTATCACGCTGTCCTACAGGCTCAAGAACCTGCAGTTCCGTGACAAACTGACCGTGGACCACAACAAGAGCAACAACTCCCCCTACGGCACCTTCGACCAGTACTACCACATGAACCCCTACAGTCGCCTCTACGACAAGACGGGTGCCTACGTGCGTTCGTACGATTACATGAACAATGCCGGCGAGAGCAAGTCGTACTATAACCCGCTGTACAACACGACGCTGAACACGTTCGACTATACGGGCTATACCACGATTACCAACGACTTCTACCTGGAGTGGTTTATCAATGACGAGTTCAAGCTGACCGGCCGCTTCGGCATCATCAACAAGCATGCTACTGCCGATCAGTTCAAGCCCGCCAACCACACCGACTTCATCACCCAGACCGACGCCTTCCGGCGCGGTTCATACTACAAGATGGACGGCAACAACACCGACATCTCGGCCGACCTCGGTGTACAGTGGTCCAAGCAGATGAAACAGCATCTGGTGTTTGTCAACGCGCAGTTGTCCATGGCTGACAACAAGTACAACACCACCTCTGTGACGGCCGAGGGCTTCCCCAACGACTTTATGGACGACATCAAGTTTGCCGTGCAGTACGCCAAGGACGCCAAGCCCGAAGGCACCGAGGGAATCTCGCGCAACTGCGGCGGTCTGCTGTCCGTGAACTACTCATTCGACGAGCGTTACCTCTTCGACGCCAACTACCGCCTGATGGGTTCCAGCGAGGCCGGCAAGGACAACCGCTGGGGTTCGTTCTGGTCAGTGGGTGCCGGCTGGAACATGCACAACGAGTCGTTCATCAAGCAACTGGGATGGGTCAACCGTCTGAAACTGCGTGCCAGCTACGGCTTCACCGGCTCACAGGGATTCTCTTCCTACGATGCCATGCCTACCTTCGTTTACTACAGCGACCGTTCCTATAACGGATACATCGGCTCCTATCTGAAGGGACTGGCCAACGAAGCCCTGAAATGGCAGGAGAAGTACGACACGAACATAGGCCTCGACATCGCTGTGCTGAACAACCGCCTCACGGGTCGTTTCGACTACTACGTGGCACGCACGAAGGGCATGGTTACGAACGTTTCCGTTCCCTACAGCACTGGTTTCTCCACCTACGTCGCCAACCTCGGTGAGACGGAGAACAAGGGTGTGGAACTTTACCTCAACTACCGTGTCTACGACGGCGGTCGCAACTATGTTAACGTGTTCGCCTCGGCAGCCCACAACGTCAACAAGCTGAAGAAAATCAGCAACTCCCTGCGTGCCTGGAACGAGGCACAGGATGCCGCCATGCTGGAGAACAAGACCACGAAGCCTCAGGTGAAGTACTACGAGGGATGCTCCATGAACGCCATCTGGGCCGTTCCGTCACTGGGCATCGACCCGCAGACCGGTAAGGAAATCTTCGTAAAGCGCGATGGCAGCGTCACCTACGAGTACGACGTCAACGACCAGGTTGTCTGCGGCGACACGCAGCCTAAATGGAACGGCAACTTCGGCGTCAACGGCGAAATCAACGGCTGGGGATGGAACGTCACCATGAACTACCGCTGGGGTGGTCAGATTTACAACCAGACCCTTGTTGACAAAGTGGAGAACGCACAGCTTCAGTACAACGTCGACCGCCGCGTGCTCACCGACCGTTGGCAGAAGCCGGGTGACCGTGCCCTCTACAAGGCCATCACCGACCAAACCATCACCTACCCCACCTCACGCTTCGTACAGGACTATTCGCTCTTTACGCTGTCGTCCCTGACCGTCTACTATGACTTCCGCAACTGCGCCTTCGTCAAGAACTCCTTCCTGGAGCGTCTGAAGGTCAGTGCCTATACCAACGACCTCTTTGTCATCAGCAGCGTGAAGACCGAGCGAGGCACCTCCTACCCCTTCGCCCGCACATTCTCACTGTCGGCACAAGTAACTTTTTAACGCATCCATCCATCATCAAAATTGATAACTATGATTACCAATATATATAACAAGGTGGCGACAGGGCTATTCACCCTTCTCTTTCCACTCTCCTCTCTGCTTCTGACTTCCTGCAACGACTGGCTCGACGTAGAACCGAAGTCGCAGATTAAGGAGGAAAACCACTTCGACCGCGAAGGAGGATACTTTGATCAGCTGACAGGCATATACACCCAAATGACCACGCAGTCCATGTACGGTCTGAACATGGGTATAGGCTTCGTCGAGGTGTTGTCGCACAGTTACGACATCAATCCCAACGGCACGTGGCGATATGCCAATGACTTCAACTATACGGAACAAAGCAGCGAGGAGACCATTGCCAGCATCTGGCAGAGCACCTATAGCTGTATCGCTAATGCCAACATCATCATCCGGAACATCGAGAAGGCCAGTCCGTCGATGTTCTCCAGTCAGAACTACCACTTCTACCGTGGCCAGGCCTATGGACTGCGCGGCTTCCTGCACTTCGAGCTGATGCGTCTCTTCGCCTGTGCGCCGTCCATGGACAAGCGTGCCAAGGGCGTTCCCTACGTCAGCGAATATGCTACTGACGTCGTTGAGCAGAAGAGTGTGGAGGAGACCATGAACCTTGTCATCGCCGACCTGCTGAAGGCCCACGACGAACTGGCCTACGACACACTGAATGTAGAGGACTATTACGGCAACGACCTGTACCGTCTGCCACGTGCCTATTTCAACTTCTATGCCTGCGCCCTCACACTGGCCAAGGCCTACCTGTGGATGGGCGACACCGCCAACGCACTGAAGTATGCCAACGAGCTCATTGACCATTACAACACGCACCCCATGACACCCAGCTTCTCATGGATTCACTACACCTCCATGCAGACGACCAACCGCAACGAACTTGACATGACATTCTCTCCGGAGCATGTCTTCCGTCTGGTCATTAACGACTGGGAAGACATTGCCAACTTCTACTTCATGAAGGAAGGCGGCAACGATGTGCTGACCCCCAATGACGCCACCGCCAAGGCCATCTACGAGTTCGACATGGGCTACGGCAACGACTACCGCTACCTGCGCGGCTACGAGCAGGACGGTGAAAGCCGCTACTTGGCCAAGTTCTGGTATAACGCCGGCAGCACCTTTAACAATCTCTATCCACTGCTTCGGATGAGCGAGGCCTGGTACATTGCCGCTGAATGTCTCAAGAACAGCAATCCCACCGAAGCCATCGCCCTGCTGAACACTGTACGCGACAACCGCAACCTGAGTCTCTATCCGCTGGCCGAGACCCTGACAGCCGACCAAATACAGGAAGAGATCTACAAGGAATATCGTAAGGAGTTCATTGGTGAGCACGGCGAACTCTTCTTCTACTACAAGCGCCTGAACCTTGCTGAAATCAAGGGAGCCGCCTCCAACGGCAGCAAGGCCGTCTACGTACTGCCCATCCCCAGCAACGACAAGGAGTTCGGAGGATACAGTAACTAAGCAATCATTAAGAGTTAAGCATTAAGAGTTATGATTACAACAGCATATTTCAACAAGATGAGGTATGGGATGGCAGGAGGCTTTGCACTACTTCTTTCCCTTTCCTCCCTGTTCCTTACCGGCTGTAGCAGCGATGAGGACTTCTACTATAGTGATGAGCCACGCGTGAGACTTGAAGGCGACTACATCTGGGCCGCAGGCTCCGATTCTGTGACATTCTCCTTCGTAACCTATGACGAGAGCGTGCAGACACAGACCATTGACGTCGACGCGAAAATCATGGGCATGCCCGAGAGTCGCGACCGCACGGTCAACATCACCGTGGATGCCAGCAAGACCACAGCATCGGCCAGCCTGTACACTGTGCCGGAGCAGGTCGTCGTATCGGCAGGTGAGACCAAAGGAACTTTCTCCGTAGTTCTCAAGCGCGATGCCTCGCTGCAGCAAAAGGCCGTGCGCCTGTGTATCAAGGTCAGCAGCAGCACCGACTTCAAGCCCGGTGTCAGCGAACAGGACCACGTGACATTCATCTGGAACGACATCCTCTCCAAGCCCAACAACTGGTCTGATTTGGAGACGTTCTTCGGACAATACAGCGACACGAAGTACCGCTTCATGCTTGCCTATTCCGGCGGTATAAGCGAGTTCTCTACCGACACCATGACGTGGGCGCTGCTCAACAGCCTACGCATACGTTTCCAGAACGCTCTCAACGACTATAACGCCGCTCACCCCAATCAGCCGCTGACTGACGAGAACGGCCAATTAGTGACCTTTAACTAAGAACACAGAATTAAGCATTTACAACTATGAAGACCAGAAACATCAAGAGTTTCCTTCTTACAGGACTGATGTGCTACGGCATTGCCGTGGGATATATCTCCTGCGCTGAGGATGACGGCAACTACGACTATCTTCCCGACAGCGAAGTGAGCAAGATTGAACTGGAGGTTGACGAGGAGAAGACCCCCAACACCTATGCCATCCACACCATGTCGCCAGGCGATGAGATAGAGTACTATCTCTCCGTGAAATACAGCAAGCCTGAAAACCTGCAGTACCGCTGGTTTGTACTGAAAAGCTACTACAACACCTACCGCGCCGAACAGGTGGGCAACGCCATGGTCTATCCTCCTGCAGACACCATCTGCTACGAGAAGGACCTGAAGTGGACCTGCGACCTTGAGCCAGGCACCTATCTGCTCTACTGCAAGGCCGAAGACCCCACCAACGGGCTGACGGGCTACTACTCTCTCGATTCGTACCTCACGGTCAATTCGGCTGGCACCAAGAGTGGTCTGTACCTGCTTACTGAGCGCGACGGCGAGACTGACATCGAGGTGTTCACCTCTGACCTCATGCTTATTTACAACGGGCTGGAGACCAACTACAAGTACTACAGCACTGCCACCGGCCACACCCTGGAAGGCAAACCGGTGTTCATCAAGGGCACTCACACCGGCAAGGCCAGCAAGAATGGCTACCTGGTGGCTACCGACAAGAACCTGTATCGACTGAGCGCAGACGGACTGACTACCATCAACACGTGGGACGACATGTTCTACACGACTCCTGCGACGTTCAACCCGCAGACCAGTTTCTTTATCAACAACTGTGAATGTCTCATCAACGATGGCAAGATGCACGTCGTCTATGCCAACCAGCCCAACGACATCAAGTTCTCCGAACCTATTGCCGGCGACTATGAGGCATACCCCTTCCTGATGAGGGAAACACGTACCACCTGGCGTCCCGTGGCAGGAGCCATTAACGCTTTGCAGGTCATCTATGACCAGAAGAACCAATGCTTCCGTCCCTACTTTAGCGGGGCAACATCGGTGAGTGCTTTCAAGAGCACCGTCAGCGAGGCATACGTCGACGCCAACAAGGTGCCTGGCAACGTGAAGGCCGTGTTCCAGGGCGGTTCCAACTACACCTGTGTCATCACCGAGATTGACGGAACCTACTACCTGTACCGCTATTGCTTCTACAACGTGGTCGACAACGGCGACCTCTCTGCCGACGGAGAACGTTCCATCATCGACTTGAGCGGCTGCGAGGATATTGCCAATGCCACCATGTTCGCATCGAACATTAAAGGTTACGCCTTCTACTATGCAACACCGAAGGGAGTCTTCTCGTTCACGCCCTCCAGCGGTGGCACCACATCCAATACGGTATATACCTGCGAGTCCGGCGAAGAAGTCACCTCCGTCTATATCTGGGGCTCCGCCGGCGGCGGCTGGCCCACCAGCGACTGCGCCATGTTCATTGGCGTTTGGAACGAGGGCCAGAAGGACGGTAAGCTTGTGCAGTACGAGATGGACATTGACGCTGGTGTACCCACTTCCATGTGGGGACCCATGTTCGGTGCTCCCGACAACCCCGTCGTCACCACCGGCTGGGGCAAGATTGTCGACATGACGTGCCTTGACGCAGAATAAGTTCTCACTTATGACTTCAACAATATGATTACCAAGAATTTCAAAACATTTCTATTCTCAGGTTTAGTGTGCTGCTGCATCGCCGCAGCACTCACCTCCTGCAACGCAGGAAAGCAGCAGGATAGTTTCCGTGTGTCGGGCACTATCAGCGGACTGGCTGACAGCACTGTACTGGTGCTCACTCCCGTCAGTCACGACCGCGAAGACCCCATCGGCGAGACCGTTGTCATGAACGGGCAGTTTGAGTTCACCGGACAGCAGGCGGAACCCATCATTGTTCGCCTTCATGTCAAGGACACCTGGGGCGGCGGTACCCTTATCCTCGACAACTCTGACATCGCCATCAAGGGCGACGCCGAGGAGAAAAGCGAGGAAGGCATGGACACCAAGTTCGTCAACTTCAACAACTTCATCGTCGAAGGCTCACCGCTTACGGAGAAGCTGCAAGGCTATCAGGCCCGCCGCGACTCGCTCGACATCACCTATAATGAGTACCACGAGCGAAACAAAGAGGGACAAAACCTTATGAGAGAGGCCCACCTGTCGAATGACCCTGCCAAAATCAAGGCCGCCCAGAAGAATGAAAGTTGGAAAGCCTTCGAGGCCGACGAAAAAGCCTTCTTCCAGAAAGTGGAAGAGACCTTCACTGGCATCATCAACGAGAACAAGGACACCTACTGGGGTCCCATGATGGCCACCTATCTCTACAGCTATTTTACCCCCGAGCAGGCTGATTTGTTCAACTCGTTCTCCAAGGAGGCTCAGGAGAGTTGGTACGGCCAGAAGATGCGCGACGAGATATTCCCCGGCGGACAGCCTGGCTCACCAGCCAAGCAGCTGAAGGTAAAGGGCGACGACGGCCGTGAACTGACGCTTAAGGAGTTGTCGGAAGGCAAGAAGGTGGTGCTCGTCGACTTCTGGGCGTCCTGGTGCGGTCCCTGTCGCAAAGAGATTCCCAACGTCAAGGCGCAATACGCACTTTACAAGGACAAGGGGTTCCAGGTCATCAGCATCTCCATCGACGAGAAGGAAGATGCCTGGCGTAAAGCCCTGGAGGAAGAGCAGCTGGAGTGGCCCAACTACCGTGATGTCATGGACGCGGCCAAACTCTACAGCGTACGTTCCATTCCCGCCATGTTCCTTATTGACGCCGAAAGTCAGACGCTTATTGCCGCCGGCGAGGACGCCCACGGCGAGAAACTGGCCGAGAAGTTGGCGGAACTATTCAAGTAAAATTGTAACTTTCATGCAATAAAAAAAGGCAACGGGGTACCGCCCATTGCCTTTTTATTTCGTACCTTTGCCCCCAAAAAGCAGAAAAACATGATTGTTTGCATAGCAGAGAAGCCCAGCGTGGCACGCGACATCGCCCGCATCCTGGGGGCCACAAGCAGCCACGACGGCTACATGGAGGGCAACGGCTACCAGGTGACGTGGACGTTCGGCCATCTGTGTGAGCTGAAGATGCCCGAAGACTACACTCCCCTATGGAAGGCGTGGAGCCTCACGTCGCTCCCCATCATCCCTCCCCGTTTCGGCATCCGGCTGAAGGAGGACAGCGGCATCAAGAAGCAGTTTGCCACCATCGAGCGGCTGATGCAGAAGGCCGACGGCATCGTCAACTGCGGCGACGCCGGCCAGGAGGGTGAGCTCATCCAGCGATGGGTGATGCAGAAGGCCCAGCCCACCTGTCCGGTAAAGCGGCTGTGGATATCGTCCATGACGGACGAGGCCATACGCGAAGGCTTTGCCAACCTGAAGGACCAGTCGGAGTACCAGACACTCTACATGGCCGGACTATCCCGCGCCGTAGGCGACTGGCTGCTGGGCATCAATGCCACACGCCTCTATACGCTGAAGTACGGCCAGAACCGCCAGATACTCTCCATCGGGCGCGTACAGACCCCCACCCTCGCCCTCATCGTCAACCGCCAGAAGGAAATCGACAACTTCAAGCCCGAACCCTACTGGGTGCTGGCCACCGTCTACCGCGACACGACATTCACCGCTACACAGGGACGCTTCACCTCTAAGGAGGAGGGTGAGCAGGCCTTCCAGACCATCGAGGGCAAGCCGTTCACCGTCACCAAAGTAGAGAAGAAGAACGGGCACGAGGGCGCACCGTCGCTCTACGACCTGACGTCGCTGCAGGTGGACTGCAACCGCAAGTTCGGCTTCTCGGCAGAACAGACGCTGAACCTCATCCAGAGCCTGTACGAGCAGAAACTGGCCACCTACCCGCGTGTAGACACCACGTTCCTCAGCGATGACGTCTATCCTCAATGTCCACGCATCATGAACGGACTCTTCCAGACGCGCTTCGCCGGTCAGGCTCCCTACGCCGACCTGGTGCGCACGCTGGGCGGCAAGCCGCTGCCGAAGTCGAAGAAGGTGTTCGACTCGTCGAAAGTCACCGACCACCACGCCATTATCCCTACCGGCGTTCCGCCGCAGAACCTGTCCGACGCCCAGCGGAAAGTCTACAACCTCATTGCCCGCCGCTTCATTGCCGTCTTCTACCCCGACTGCAAGTTTGCCACCACCACCGTGCTGGGCGAGGTGGCTGGGGGGGACGGGCCGGCTAGTCCCTCTAGCCCGGCCAGCATAGAGTTCAAGGTCACCGGCCGCACCATCCTGGAGCCCGGCTGGCGCACGGTCTACGCCAAGGACACGCAGACCGATGACGATGAAAAGAAACCCGACGAGGAGGAGCGCACACTGCCCGTCTTCGAGAAGGGTGAGAGCGGACCCCACACGCCTACGCTGACCGAGAAAATGACCACGCCGCCGAAGTACTACACCGAGGCCACGCTGCTGCGGGCCATGGAGACGGCTGGCAAACTTGTCGAGGACGAGACGCTGCGGGCCGCCATGAAGGAGAACGGCATAGGCCGTCCCTCCACGCGTGCTGCCATTATCGAGACGCTCTTCCGCCGTCACTATATCAAGAAGGAACGCAAGAACCTTGTGGCCACGCCGACAGGCATCGAACTCATAGACCTCATCCACGAGGAACTGCTCAAGAGTGCCGAACTGACGGGCATCTGGGAGAAGAAGCTGCGCGACATTGAGCGTCAGGAGTACGAGCCCGCCCTGTTCCTGGAGGAGCTGAAGGCGCAGGTGACGGAGATTGTGCGCGACGTCATGGCCGACAACACCAACCGCCGCGTAACTACCGTCAGCGAAGAGGCCCTCAAGAAGAAAAGCACCAGCACCGGGCAGAAACCGAAGAAGACGGCCTCCGCTGACGGCGAACAGAAACCCGCGAAGAAACGCACCGCTACCCGCAAGAAGAAGGAATCGGACGCCCCACAGGAGGGACAGCCCTGTCCGCTCTGTGGTCAGGGAGTTGTCATCCGGGGCAACACCGCCTTCGGCTGTTCCCGCTGGCGCGAAGGCTGCACGTGGCGGCTGCCGTTCAAGTCATAATGTCCTGAAGGGGAAAAAGAATGCTTTTCACCGTAAACTCACCATGTTTCGACAATAAAACCACTGCGCATAGCGTTATTATCTACGTATGCGTAGACGTCTGACACCAATACTGACAGCATTGTTGTCCGTGCTCCTCATGGGGTGCGGAGCCGACCAGGCTATCCGCAAGGGTGATAAGTTCTACGCGCTGGGCGAATACTACGATGCTGCCACACAGTACAAGAAGGCTTACTCGCAGACACCTACCAAGGAACGCGCCCTGCGCGGACAGCGGGCCCTGAAGATGGCCGACTGCTACCGCCGTATCAATCAGACGCAGCGAGCAATGGCGGCCTACAACAACGCCGTGCGCTACCGTCAGGCCGACACGACTGCCATGCTCTATCTGGCACAGCTGCAACTGAAGAACGGCTCCTACAAGGAGGCGGAGCGCACCTTCCGCGCCCTGCAGGACAGCGGCATGCGCTCACCGCTCGTCAGGAGCGGACTGGAGTCGGCCCGCATGGCACCGAAGTGGAAGCAGGAAGGCTCGAAGTATACCGTCAAGCGCGAGAACCTCTTCAACTCACGACGCGCCGACTACTCGCCCATGCTCTTCGGCGACGACTACGACCAGTTGCTCTTCTCCTCTACCCGCAACCAGGCGCAGGGCGACGACCTGAGCGGCATCACCGGCACGAAGAACGCCGACATCTTCTGGGTCCAGAAGGACGAGAAGGGACGCTGGGGCAAGGTACAGACCATAGACTCCGAACTGAACACCGACCAGGACGAGGGAGCCTGCTGCCTCACGCCGGACGAGAAGACCATGTACCTCACCGTCTGCAAGACCGACCCCTCCTACCCGCGCTACGCCCAGATAGCCACCAGCAAGCGCGCCGACGCCTCGTGGGGCAAGGCCACCGTGCTGGACATCACCCGTGACACACTCTCCACCTTTGCCCACCCCGCCGTATCACCGGACGGCGAGTGGCTCTACTTCGTCAGCGACATGCCGGGTGGCATGGGCGGCTACGACCTGTGGCGCGTACAGCTGACACAGGCCGGCCTGGGGGCACTGGAGAACATTGGCGCACCAGTCAACACGGCGGGCGACGAGATGTTCCCTACCTTCCGTCCCAACGGTGACCTCTACTTCTCCAGCAACGGACATCCGGGCATGGGCGGACTGGACATCTACATTGCACAGCCCATGGAGAACGGGTGGACCATCGACCATCCGGGAGTGCCGCTCAACTCTCAAGGCGACGACTTCGGCATGACCTTCGAGGGACTGCACAACCGCGGATTCTTCTGCTCCAACAGAGGCGACGCACGCGGATGGGACCACATCTACTCCTTCGAGAAGTCGGAAGTCATGCAGACCGTCAAAGGATGGGTCTACGAGCAGGAAGGCTACGAACTGCCACAGGCGCTGGTCTACATGGTGGGCAACGACGGGACCAACCTCAAGTTGAGCGTTAAGGGCGACGGATCCTTTACCCAGGAAATCAACCCTAACGTAGACTACGTCTTCTTGGGCACCTGCAAGGGCTACCTGAACCACAAGGAGGAACTGCGCGTGGAACCTGTCACCGAGTCGGAGGAGTACGTGCTGCAGTTCCCGCTGGCCAGCATCACGGCACCCGTGCTGATAGAGAACATCTTCTACGACTTCGACAAGGCTACGCTGCGGCCAGAGTCGACAGCTGCGCTGGACCAGCTCGTCCTGCTGCTGAACGAGAACCCGAACGTAACCATCGAACTGAGTGCCCACTGCGACTACCGCGGACCGGCAGCCTACAACAAGGCGCTGTCGCAACGACGCGCCGAGGCGGTAGTGGACTATCTCATCGCACACGGCATCGCACGCGACCGGCTGTCACCCGTGGGCTACGGCAAGGAGAAGCCCAAGACGGTGAAGAAGAAACTGACGGAGAAGTACCCCTTCCTGAAAGAAAACGACGTCTTGACGGAAGAGTTCATCAAGACGCTGAAAGACGACGAACAGCAGGAGACGTGCAACCAGCTGAACCGCCGGACGGAATTTGTCGTGCTGAGGACTACATACGGACTCTTCAAGAAAGACTAAGCCAGCGGGAGTCCTGTTTTCGGCGGCATAATAATCCACGCTATGATATAGAAGGGGATACCGGCAAAGGCAGTAAACAACGTCAATGCTGCATAACCCAGCCGAACGGCCACCGGGTCGAAATCCATATACTCTGCAAAACCTGCACACACACCGCCTAACACGCGGTCGTTACTACGATAAAGTTTCTTTGTCATCTTACTATCTCATTAAATCGTTATTCTTTTCCATTTTCTTCTGTGCCGTCTTCGAGGCGAACACCTTACCCAGTCCGATGCAGAACACCAGGGCACCAACGCCAAAGCCCACGTTGCCGGCGGCATAGCCCAAGAATATCATCAGGCCGACACCAACGAAGCATTGGCGCATGCCTTTCTGATACTCATCTTCGGCATTCTCTGGTTTCTCATTGAGCAGCTGGTCGGGAATGGGCTGTCCCTGTTGCCTGCATGCCCATACTTAGCGTAAGCAGCAAGGTCAATGTGAATAATACCTTTTTCATACTATTCATTTACAGAGAAGTCTCCGAGAAGTAGAACTCACGGAGAGGCTTCTGCACATGCTCACCCCTCAGGGTGACAATCTGTTTGAGACGGATGTCCTGTGACGAGGCCCCTACCTTAATGACATACTGTCCAGGGACTATGTTCCAATGACGGTTCTCCTCGTGGGTGAAATAGCCAAACTGCTCAGTATAGAGCTTAACGCTAACCTTCTTTGTTTCGCCAGGCTTTAGCGAGAGGCGGGCAAAGCCCTGCAGCTGGATGGGGCGTATCTTCTGACTGCCACTGGCTGGCGAGAGATAGACCTGGGCGACCTCGTCGGCAGCCACCTTGCCCGTGTTCTTTACCGTAAAGGTCATACGGATGCTCTCGTCGTGGGTCGAGACAGTCTGGGGCAGCTTCAGGTCAGCATACTCGAAAGTGGTGTAGCTAAGACCATGACCGAAGGGCCACTGTACACGAAGGTCTTTCCCGGCAGCATAGTTATAGCACAAAGGCTCGTACGTTTCCGCATTAGGGTAGCTGACGGAGAGTTTGGCCGACGGCGACACCTTGCCGTAGAGGATGTCGGCAACGGCACGACCGCCCTCCTCACCCGGATACCAAGCCTGGATGACGGCGGCACACTGCTCGGCAAGGCCGGAGACCACCTGTGCCCTGCCACCGAACATTACCAGAACAACCGGCTTGCCCGTCTGAATAAGTTCCTTCACAAACTGCTCCTGACGGCCCGGCAGACGGAGCCCCCGGCGGTCACGGTTCTCTCCGCAGAGCATCACGTTCTCGCCCATGGCAGCGACAATCACATCACAGTCTTTGGCCATTTCCAGTGCTTCCTTGCTGTCGGCCCTTTCGCCAGCGTCCACCTTGCGGTGCAGCAGTTCGTATTCCCAGGCACGCTCGTCGCCCAGTTCGCTGAACTGCGTCTCTATCTCCTCGGTCCAGTCACAGCCTCGCGAATACATCACGTTCACTCCTTCGGGCTTTTGCTGCTGCATCCCTTCAAGCAGCGTCACGAGGTGCGGAGTCTCTGACCTGTAGTCCACTTTCTTCCAGAAGTACGACATGGCCGGATAGGTATAGTCGCCACAGAGAGCCCAGAAGGAGTTGGCATTAGGCCCTGTGAGCAGCACGTTCTTCACGTTCTTCAGCGGCAGCACTCCGTTATTCTCCAGCAGTACCACCGATTGGGCAGCAATGTCGTAGGCCGTCTGCCGTTCCTCAGGAGTATCAAGGGTTATCTTCTCTTGACTGTAGAGATAGGCATCCTTGTCAAACAGACCTGCACGGAACTTGACGCGGAGCACATCCTTCACGGCACGCTCGAAGGCCTCCGGCTTTACCAGCCCCCGGTCGATAGCTTCCTGCAGATACTGATAGTTGGCACCAAAGGGGAAGTCAACATCATTGCCCGCATTGATGGCCGCAGCAGCCTTTCCGACAGCAGACGTATCACCAGGCAGCTGGTCGATGGCAGTATAATCGCTGACCACCATTCCCTTAAAGCCGACATAGTTGCGCAGGATGTCCTGCAGAATCTCGGCGTTGGCTACGCATTGGGTTCCGTGAACAGCATGGTAGCCAGGCATCACCGCCACGCTGCCCGTGAGGCGTATCATGGCTTCGTGGGGCATCAGGATTTCCTCCATCAGTTCCTTCTCGTCGGCATCGCCGCCGCCACCATAGCCGAGATAGTGTTTCGAGCAGGCCCCCACTCCCTTTTTCAAATCGCCCTGCTGCAGTCCTTTCACAAAGGCGGTGCCCATCACGGCTGAGAGATAGCCGTCTTCACCATACGACTCCTCCAGGCGGTTGAAGCTTGGGGTGCGACACACATCGACCATTGGCGAGAGTGCCAGTATGCCTCCCATCTTGCGCAAGGCGGTGCTGGTCTGTCTGGTCTTCTGCTCTGCCAGCACAGGGTTAAACGAGCAGGCCTGCCCTATCTGCTGCGGATAGACGGCAGCCCCCATTGTGTTGATGCCTGACAGCACCTCTTCATGAAACAGGGCCGGAATGCCGTTAGGCGTATTCCCCATCAGC
The DNA here is from genome assembly GCA_946185225.1 of uncultured Prevotellaceae bacterium. Classification (GTDB taxonomy): domain Bacteria; phylum Bacteroidota; class Bacteroidia; order Bacteroidales; family Bacteroidaceae; genus Prevotella. The sequence goes on along the minus strand of CAMHIM010000017.1, from coordinate 11,901 downwards.
CACTGCTGCACGGAAGCCACATGGTCGCGGAGCGTATTGGGGTCACGCGGCTTCTGAAGGCAGAACTGCGAGAAGTGTCCAATGCCGTTAGGTATCAGTTCGCGGCATTTAGCGGTGTCAAGCCGTCCGTGCTCATCGAACAGCTCATCCATATACATGCTCCTCAACTGGGCAATACGTTCCTCCTGGGTCATTTTCTCATAGAGTTCGTTGACTTGCTGCTCCAGGTCTGCAGCAGTATTACATCCCGCAAAGAGTACTGTCATAGCTATCAGAAATTGTTTCATTATTGATTATCTTTATGATGATGGTGCAAATATAGTAAATTTATTATAAGCAACGTTTTCTTTTCTCTCGTTTTTTTCGTAACTTTGGCTTTGCCGAAGTTAGTTGGCACTCGGAAAAGCTCAAATAAAATTTGGCTCTTCTCTCATTTTTTCGTAACTTTGCGACATCAAAATGAACCAACTACCTACAGCCTTCACAGAAAGGACACGCCGTCTGATGGGTGACGAGCGCTTCGGACGCTATCTGGAATCGTTCGAGGTGCCTGTTCCAGTGAGTATCCGCCTGAACCCGAGGAAAAGTGCCGGACTGGAGATTATCGACGGCGAACGCGTGCCCTGGTGCCGGAACGGCTATTATCTGAGGCAACGGCCCAACTTCACGATGGACCCCTTGTTTCATGCCGGCTGCTACTACGTGCAGGAGGCTGCCTCGATGTTCCTGGACGAAGTGCTGCGCCAGCATCTTACACCCGACTACTCCCCCCGCACTGCATTAGACCTCTGCGCCGCACCCGGCGGCAAGTCCACCCTGCTACGTGCCGTGCTGCCCGAGGACTGCGTGCTCTGGTCCAACGAGCCCGTCCGTCTGCGTTTCAACATCCTTGACGAGAACGTGACAAAGTGGGGGTACAAGAACCATATCGTCACCAGCCAATACCCGCGCGACTTCCGCAAGGCGAAGCAGAAGTTCGACCTCATTCTCTGCGACGTACCCTGTTCGGGCGAAGGAATGTTCCGCAAGGACGAAGCCACCATCCGCGAGTGGAGCCCCCAGCAGGTGGAGAAGTGCTGGCAGCTGCAGCGCGACATCGTCAGCGACGCATGGGCCAGCCTCAACGCCGGCGGTCTCTTTATATACAGTACGTGTACATTTAATACTAAGGAGAACGAGGAGAACATCCAGTGGCTGCTTTCGGAATACGATGCTGAGGTGCTGAAGGTCGACGTGGAGCCCGAGTGGAACATCACAGGTTCGCTGCTCGAAGGGTTCTCCGAGCCCGTCTACCGTTTCATCCCAGGCATCAGCCGCGGCGAAGGCCTGTTTATGTGCGTCTTGAGGAAGTCGGGAGTTTGCCCGGACCCAAAGGGGAGTTTGCCCAGACCTAAAGGGGAGTTTGCTCCAGGCAAGAGTCTGCCCAGAACCGACCTCACCTACCCCCAGGCTATGGCCTACCTGCGCGGCGAGGCCCTGAGACTCCCCGACGAGACACCGCGTGGCGAGGTGGAGGTCTGTTTCGACGGCTACCCCCTCGGCCTTGCGAAGAACCTGGGAACCCGCGCCAACAACCTTTATCCCAAACCCTGGAGAATCAGAACAACACATATACCTACAGATTATGAAGCAATACTTAGACATACTTAACCGCATCCTCACAGAAGGAACGGAGAAGGGCGACCGCACGGGTACGGGAACCCTGAGCATCTTCGGTACGCAGTCGCGCTACAACCTGGAAGAAGGTTTTCCCCTGCTCACCACCAAAAAACTATACCTGAAGGGCATTATCTACGAACTCCTCTGGTTCCTCAAAGGGAGCACCAACATCAAGTTCCTGCAGGAGAACAATGTACACATCTGGGACGAGTGGGCCGACGCGGACGGAGAGCTTGGCCCCGTCTACGGCCATCAGTGGCGTTCGTGGCCCGACTACGACGGAGGGACCATAGACCAGATACAGTATATCGTTGAGCAACTGAAGAACAATCCTGACTCACGGCGCATGATTGTGTCGGCATGGAACGTGGCAGAAGTCAACAAGATGGCCCTTCCTCCCTGCCACACCATCTTCCAGTTCTACGTGGCCAACGGACGGCTGTCGCTGCAGCTCTACCAGCGCTCGGCCGACACCTTCCTCGGCGTCCCCTTCAACATCGCCTCCTACGCCCTGCTCTGCATGATGATGGCACAGGTGTGTGGACTGAAGCCGGGTGAGTTCATCCACACTACCGGTGACACACACCTCTACCTGAACCACCTGGACCAGGCACGTCTGCAGCTGACGCGTGAGCCGCGCCCGCTGCCCACCATGAAGATAAACCCCGACGTGAAGTCCATCTTCGACTTCCGGTACGAGGACTTCCTGTTAGAGAACTACAACCCGTGGCCGCACATCAAGGCAGATGTCTCGGTTTAATAAAGGAGTTAAGGAGTTAAGGAGTTAAGGAGTTAAGAAGTTAAGGAGTTAAGAAGTTAAGGAGTTAAGAAGTTAAGAAAAAGATGATTTCCATGATTGCTGCCGTAGCAAAGAATGGTGCTATCGGCTTTGAGAATAAACTGATTTACTGGCTGCCCAACGACCTGAAACGCTTCAAGGCGCTGACCACGGGACACACCATCGTCATGGGACGCAACACGTACGACAGTCTGCCCAAGGGCGCACTGCCCAACCGCCGCAACGTCGTCCTGTCGCGTACAATCACAGAACTGCCGGGCTGCGACGTCTATCCGTCACTACAGGAAGCGCTGGACAGTTGCCAGCCTGACGAGGAAGTCTACATCATCGGCGGCGCCCGCGTATATGCAGAAGCGATGCCGCTGGCCGACCGGCTGTGCCTGACACTGGTGGACGACGAGCCACGCGATGCCGACGCCTTCTTTCCGGACTTCAGCCAATGGAAGGAGGTATGGCGGGAAAACCACGCAGCCGACGAACGACACAGCTACAGCTATGCCTTCGTCGACTTCGTCAGGAAATGACCATGCAGGAAGAGGGACTACTCCTCGCTTGCCAGAAGACCGGCAACAGGCAGCTGACGGTCTATTACTGTATTGAACGATATCAGCGTCTGGCTGCTTGACAGGCCCAGCGGCTGGAGTTTGTCGTGGATGATGTCCAGCAGGTGGTGGTTGTTCACGGCATAAATCTTGATGAACATGTCGAAGTTACCCGTAGTGTAGTGGCACTCCACCACTTCTGGAATTTTCTTCAGCTCCTCCAGCACCACATCGAAGTTCTCCGGGTTTCTCAGGTTCAGCCCGATAAAGGCACAGGTCTCATAACCTATCTTCTCTGGATTGATAACAAACTGCGACCCGCTCAGAATACCCATATTGGTGAGTTTCTGAATACGCTGGTGAATAGCGGCTCCGCTGACGTTGCACGTACGTGCTACTTCCAGGAAGGGGACTCGCGCATCAGCTGCTATCATCGACAGTATCTGCTTGTCCAGCTGGTCTAATTTTGGTAATGCCATTCTTTATCGTTTTTGTTGGTTATTTATTTCTCTGTTGCAGCATAGTTGACTTTCAGCGCATAGACCTGTTGCAGCTCGCGCTTCACGTCGGCAATAACGCCCATGGGGGTGTCGCGGTCGGCCTTGATGCTGACCGTCATGCGCTGGGCATCCTCAGGTGTCATGCGGTTTCGTTCAGCCACCAGCAGGTCGCCGACTTCGTCCAGTGCGACAAGATGGTCACCTATCTGAAGCCGTGTCTCATTCCCCACCCTTCCTATATACAGATGTACCACGGATGACTTCCGCTGCAGCTTCTGCAACTCCGTACCCTGCGGCACCTGGTAGTGTACCTTCACGTCGTCGTCGCGCATGTGGGTGACAATCATGAAGAAGAAGAGTACGGTAAAGATGAGGTCGGGCAGCGATGCCACGTTGAGGCTGGGCACGCTCCGCGAACGCTCACGACGGGGGAACAGGGGCTTCACTGGTCACCTCCTTCCTCTGTCGGCCACTGCTCACGGATACGCTGCGGATAATAGGCGGAGATAGCCTCACGCTCATGAGGAGAGCACGATTTCCAGGCATGTCCGTACTGCTGAAGTGCCTTCTGGCTGCGTAATGCATGATAGGCGGCGACAATGGCCTGCTGTACGTGGAAATAGGCATCGAACGTCGTGGCGCGACTGGTCTGTACGGCAATGACATGCTCCTCACGGTCGCTCTCGACAAACAGCTGCACACGAGCCGTGAGCTGCTCCAGCGTCACCTTGTCACCGTCACAGGTCAGCTGGTCGTCCGCATCAAGTGCAACCGACATCACGTGCTGACGGCCGACATCCATGACCTGCTGCTCCTTAGGGGGCGGCGGCAACTGGCGCAGCATGCCCTTGTCCGTGTCCATCGATGATGTGACCAGGAAGAAGATGAGCAGCATGAACGAGATGTCGGCTGTCGAAGTGGTGTTCAATGCCGGAACTTCCCTACGGCGACGAGTACGGAACATAAGACGATGAGCAGGATGGAACTATTGATAAACATGTCGGCAACACGGAGCCAGAAGCGGTGCCCGTACTGCGTGCCGTTGACCAGTAGAGGTTCGGCAGAAGAGAACAGGAACGTCAGCGCCAGGACAATCAGCAGGAGGAGTATGGTGCCCCAGACGATGCGGCGGTGAGACACTCCGCAGACCGCGTCAGCCGACCGGCCGCGGGTGGCAAGGCCATGCCATAACGACCATGCCGACAGTACAACCGTCAAGGCCAGCAGCACGTAGACACTCCACAGCAGCAGATCAACGTAAAAGGGAGCCTCAGCCATTCTTCTGTTGTTTATACTTCATTACAGCGTCCAGAAGTTCTATGGCGGATGCCTCCATCTGCGACGTCATGTTGTCAATCTTGGTCAGAATATAGTTGTAGAAGACCTGAAGTACCAGGGCCACGATAATACCGAAGATGGTGGTTATCAGGGCTACCTTCATGCCTTCAGCCACAATGGTTGGCCCGATGTCACCGGCCGACTGGATGTGGTCAAACGCCATCACCATGCCGATGACCGTTCCCAGGAATCCCAGCGAGGGGGCTATGGCGATACACAGCTTAATCCATGAGCAACCCTTCTCCAGACGTGCCGACTGCAAGGAGCCGTGGTTGGCCAGGCTGCGCTCGACGTTCTCCACCGGCTCGTCCACGTGCAGCAGTCCCTGATAGCAGACGTTAGCCACTACACCTGGAGTCTGCTGGCACAGCCGGCGGGCACCGTCAGCGTCACCTTCTGCCAGTTTCTTCTTGACATCGTCCATCAGCTTCCGGGCATTCACCTCGGACAGCGTCAGGAACACGATGCGCTCTATACAGAAGGCCAGGCCAAGAACCAGAGCCAGGGCAACCAGCGACATAAAGCCGGCGTTACCCTCAATGAACTTCTTCTTCAGCTGCTTGTGGAAGCCGGAGTTCTCGTCGCTCATCTCCTCCAGCAGGGCGTCGGCATCGGCCTCGCTGGCCATGGCTGCCAGTGCCGCCGAGTCAGGAACAGCGAGTGCCGTCGAGTCGGGAACAGCCATCTCCGTAGAATCCTGCACGGTTTTCTTCTGTTGAGCATGTGCGGTTTGACAGAAAGTCGTCAAACACATTATCATTGCAATTACTGCAACCAGTCTCTTCATTTCCTTGTCTTTTTTTGGGGTACAAAGATATACATAAAAATCTGCACCGGAACGATAATAACACCATTTAACATCTTGTCGGGACAGTGCGGAGAGGCTTTCCTGAACGGTTCATCTCCTGTTCAGGAACGCCCCTACCCGACGGACATACTCCGCACGGTGGTCCTTATAAGACAGGGCATGTCGCGTATTTTCCGTAATCCACAGCTCTTTGGGAGCCGGTTTGGCCCTATAGAGGCGACGGACCATCTCCGTTGGGACGAAGGAGTCACGACTGCCATGAATGAACAGCATGGGATAGCGGCACCTGGCGACCTGACGGAGTGCCGAAGCCTCGTCAAAGGCCCAGCCGTAGCGGAGCTTGCACAACAGGCTGGCCGTATACATCAAGGGGAACTTCGGCAAGCCGAACTGCTTCTGCAGCTCTCCCGTGAACTCATCCCACACGCTGGTATAGCCGCAATCGTCCACGAAGCGGACATCCCTGATGCCCTCCGGCAGTTTCTCGCCGGACATCATCATCGTCGTTGCACCGCCCATGGAGACGCCGTGGACAACCATGGTGTCAGCCTTGAACTGCTGGAGCCAATAGAGCATGTCCAGCCGGTCCAGCCATCCCATGCGGATAGCCTCTCCCTCACTCAGGCCATGGGCGTGGAAGTCGGGGACGACCACGTTATAGCCGAAGTCCCGCTCGTACATCCTGGCCAGGAAGAGAATGTCCACAGCACAGTTGCGCCAGCCGTGCAGCACCAGGGCTGTCTTCCGGCTGCCGCGGTTCACGCAGAGCGCATGGTGGCGCTCTCCGCCCGGCATGGTGAGGAAGGTGTCCCTCAGCCCCTGTATGCTCCGGAGGGAGTCAACCCACGGGCGGGTTTCCGGATAGCGTTTGTACAGCCGTGCATAGCGTGAGGCGGTGTCCGCCCTGGCAGGTATGGGGGCAAGCGAGTAGTCCAGCATGTAGAAGCTACCGCCCGTCACGACAACAGCCGCTACCGCCAGAACGATGACGACGGGCCACAGAACAACTCTCCACGGATGCCGGGCCATAGGGTGTGCAGCCTCTTTCAGCGGTTTCTCCATAGGTACTTGGTGCCCACTGTCACCGTCAGCGTGGCCGTCTTGTCGGCTGCCAGCAGGGGCATGATGGCAGGCATGGCCAGCAACACTGCCAGGAAAGCTTTTCTCGTGAACATAATCTTCCTCTTTTGTTTGATGTTCGTAAATATCGGTGCAAATATACAAAATAATTAGGAAGTTCCCCTTTTTTTTCGTATTTTTGCACGAAAAACAACAAGAACCATGCCTCGCAAGACTGACGGAATACTCTTTGAACTGCAGCCGCGCCCCACGAAGGGCGACGACGGCAAGCCTCTGCTCTATGCCCAACCCGTCATAGAGCGCAAGTACGACCTTGACGCCATCGACGACTTCTGCGCCAAGTACCGCCACACCAGCAAGGGTGAAATCAGGCGCCTCTTCGACTTGTTCAGCGAGGTGGCCACCATGTGGCTGCGAGAGGGCTGCCGGGTGGAAACACCCTTCGGCTCCCTGGCTCCTAAGTTGAGACTGCTTGGCGAACATACCGACCCAAGCATGGTGACGGGGCGCGACGTGATGTACGGCGGCATTGAGTTCATCCCCTCCAGGCAGTTCGTCAGGGATGCCGACTGCAGTCTTGACGGATTCCGCCGGAAGCAGGGCAGCGTGGGCAACAGCCAGATGTACGACCCCAAGGCAATGGACGAGGCCCTGCGCCAGAGCTCCCGCAAAGGCTACATCACCGTCAGCACCTTCATGGTATTCAGCGGCCTGAAACGCAAGTCGGCAAAGGCCTACCTGGACAGCCTCTGCGAAGGCGACACCCCCCGTCTGCGCCGCTATCGCGAGGGCAGAATGCTGCACTACACCGTTCTGCACGACACTCCCACAGAATAAAAACAGGCTGTCAGCGCCCGCTGCCGCCGATTTCAGCGCCCGCCGCCGCCATTGGCAGCGGGCGCTGCCATCATCGTCCCCGACCGGCGGCAACGGGAAACATCCCGGCTTACACCCCCGAACTCGGGGACCTACACCCCCGAACTCGGGGACTTGCATCCCTCTATCCTCACTCTTCTTATGGCATCCGTGCCACATATTCCACATCTCGCTCATTATCTACCTACTTCTTGCTAATCGGTTTCATTAGAAACACTAAATATCCCGACGGCAAAAACCTCAGTTTTGAGTATTGTGCCGTCGGGCTTTTCGTCGTACCTTTGCAGCGGAATTTGAATAGATAAATTTTAGCCATTTAAAGATATGAATAGTACAATTGTAGTTTACGGTTCCTCGACAGGAACGTGTGAGGCTATCGCAGAGAAGATAGCCCAGAAGTTAGGTTGTGAGGCCATCAACGTGCAAGACCTCACTGCCGACGTAGTGAATGCCAACCAGAACCTGATCCTCGGCACCTCGACTTGGGGCGCCGGCGAGTTGCAGGATGACTGGTACGACGGATTGAAGGTGCTGCAGGGTGCCGACCTCACTGGCAAGACCATCGCCCTCTTCGGCTGTGGCGACTGCGAGAGCTATAGCGACACCTTCGTAGGTGGTATCGGTGAGTTGTATAACGGCATCAAGGCCAGCGGAGCCCGCTTCGTGGGAGCCGTAGATACCGACGGCTATACGTTCGACGACTCTGAGGCTGTCGTTGACGGCAAGTTCATCGGCCTGCCCCTCGACGACGTGAACGAGGACGACAAGACGGACACACGTATTGAAGCGTGGATTGCCGAGATTTCACCAAACCTCTAAATCGTTCAGGTGTATGCAGCAGATGACGGAAAGGCAACGGGAAAGGCAACGGGTAGGCGCGTCAGCGGGAATGGGCGACGAAACGTCGGGAATGAGCCAGACAGGCCAGATGGTGGTTCCATCAGAAATGAAGGTATTGATGAACCACATCTACGAATATAAGAAAGGTGTGCGCAGAATGATACTCTTCACCTGCAACCGCCGTTTCGAGCAGCAGGCCTGCCATCGTCTGTGCCGCCAGTCGATAGACTACGTAGTGCAGCCCGCTGGCAAGGAGAACGTAAACGTCTATTTCGGACGCCGCGAATGTCTCGATGCCATCCGTCTGTTTGTCACCCGTCCGCTCAATGAGCTGTCGCCCGAAGAGGACTTCATCCTCGGAGCCATGCTCGGCTACGACATCTGTGCACAGTGCGAAAGGTACTGTGAACGCAAAGGCAGATGCAGCAATTGTAAGAAGGCACAATGAAATTCATAAAGAGTATTTGACCTTTGGTCGAAGCTGCTTACGCTCGGCAGACTCCAAACAAGTTTGGGTTTGCACTCGCTAAAACGCAGCATTGTTTAGTTTAGTAAGGAAGGCTTGCCGTGAGGCAAGTCTTGCCATATAATTTGCCGCCTCGCGCCCTATAAGGTTTGGACGGAGGACGGGCGTGACTACTATGTGGAAACCAGCCGAGGACACGCCCCACCACGTGAGCCTGTCGGCGGCTATTCTATTGTCTTTCGCAGTTACTCCGGCGTGACCGGTGCCAACGGCGTTGAGGGTGCCGACGAGGATTCGGAAGGGGTGCCAACGGCGTAGAAACCGTGAACAACAGATCGGAAGGGCATTCTACGGCGTAGAAACCGCCATCGAGGTCTCCGAACATAGTTTCGCACCGTGCGCGGGTCATTCCGAGCCGTCATCCATGGTTTCGCACGTCGCGCCACCGCCTTCCAGCCCGCCGGACACGAAAAAAACACCCGCGTCAGCCTCGCCCGTATGCCTTTTCACCCAATTTCAACCCAAAATCATCATATTTCTCTGCTTTTTCGCCCCAGATTGGAATTAATTGCGTACCTTTACACCCGCTAACTCACGCCGAGCCGCCTCAAAAGAGGCTGGAGCGGCTACAGGGAGGGAGCACTACATATTGGAATGCGTCGCTGACGCTTTGTTTTTGGCGATTCGAAACTTCCACAAACGAATGGTAGTCAAGAACATTGCAGAGGTAGATGCTGCGGGTAGGTATATACTGTCCCGTTGGTGTGCCGACGGCTAACCATGCCGTCATGCACACCTTTATGGGGCGCACTATATATACTAACGGCGTGGGTGTCACTCTGTTCGTTCACTACCATAGGCTGTGGAAGGCCTCGAATCGCGGACGGGCAGAAGCCAGATACCCCGCTTTTCTTTTGTAGTTAACGAAATTATTTATTAACAGCCTGCATCTGGGTGTCTAACGGGCCTAACTTTTCAAAACAAAATGAAAAAGTTATTATTGAGTTTGGTTCTGTGCCTGATGTCAATGGCTACATTCGCACAGAAGGAGGTAACGGTAAAGGCAGGTACGCTTGTTCCGTTGCAAGTTGTCAATCCTACGAAAGCCGCTGATGTCAGTGTCGGGCAGAAAGTAGCTTTCCGTGTCTCTCGCGACATCAATGTCGATGGTATCACCGCTATTCCTTATGGCACGACGGTGAATGGTACGGTGTATGAAGCCAAGAAATCTTCTTGGTGGGGAACTAAAGGCCGTCTTGGAATTAAAATCTCAGAAATGTACGGTCCTAATGGTGAGATGATTCCTCTGACGAATGGCGATGTATATGTGACGGGAAAGAACCGCACGGCATTGTCTGTTGTTCTCTTTGCCTTAGTGGTCTGGCCCGCTTGTTTTATCTGCGGCTCAAAGGCTGAGATTCCTGCGGGCTATGAGGTGCAGGCCAATGTGGCAGCTAATACCTTGGTGAAAGTGAATTAAAACACAAAAAGGGCGGGAACCCGCGCCGACATCCTCGGCCTCGGTTTCCCGCCCTTTGTTTCTTCACATTATTATCTCTTACAGGCCGTCCGTCCCCGTGTCCGTCGGCCTGTCCGCTCAATGAAGTGCTTGTCCTGTTGGCGTGTCATATCGGTGTCGGTGCTATTGTTTTTCTTCTGAGAATGGAAGTGCTTCGGTATCAGAGCCTTCAACGGACTTGATGTAGTCGGAAGCCCGTTCTGGTGAGACGACGGAACGGCCAAGGCGACGCTCCATCGTCTGACGGGCATCGCGGGCAACACTGCCGCCCTCTTGGGCAATGCGCTGGCTCTCGGCCATTGTCTGAGGATTCGATTGGCGGGAATACTCTGTGGTGGCCACTTCGGCAAGTGTATTGAGAGCCAGTTCTATGTTAGTCATATTGTCGCGAAGGTTCTCTTTCGTCAGACCTTTGTAGCGTTTATACTGCCCTGTGGTCATGCCACTCCACGCTTTGGTGAGGACATTAGTGAGGATGGCGAAGTCGCGTGGTTCGTGAATGCCAGAACGATGCCATTCGTCCGTCAGTTCCTTGCGCATCTCGATAGAACGCATACGTTCGTTAATCCAACGGTCGCTATATCCTTGTCGGCGATAGTCCTCTACTGCCATCTGGAACGTCAGTTCAGGGTCTATCATCTGGTCAATACGCTGTGCACCAACCTCTGCCAGCCATTGGCGTACAGGCTCGGCCTTCTTCGAGGGAACGGACTGAATGATGCGGAATATGCCTTCAAGGTCGGCGGCTTGGGTCTTCCTTTTCTTCCCGTCTGGAGCCAGCATAACAACAGGGGTACAAATTGTACCCCACTTGGAATTAAGTTCCGCATCGCGTGCTCGCATTCGCTTGATGTACTGCTTGACATCTGCACTGTCGGTCAACACCTGTACTATGTCTGCAACGGAGAAATAGTACTTTTCTTGTTCGGCATCCCACACGATGCGTACTTTCTTGCCCTCAAAGAGCTGTATGGCAAAGTTTCCGTCCATGCTATTTTCAGTTATCGTTTGCAATATTACTATTTTTCTTGCAAATATCGTGTTGTTTATTGTATAAAAATAAAACGACCCGCACATTTGAGCATCGTTGAGAGGCTTGGCGGGTTCTAGTGGGTGCAAAGGTAGTGCTTTTATTTGACACTGCCAAACATTTTAAGGGGAATTGCTATCATCAGGGTGAAAAAGCATACCAAAGTGCGAAATGTTCTCATGGTCGTGTCGTTTCAGACAATTTTTGTGTTGTCTCAGACTTGGATTTGTGTAGAAAACAATGTATCTTTGCCATCTAAACCACAATAAATGACAGCAATATGGAAATAAAAGCAGTAAAATTCAGACGTGACGGGTTCTATACCCAACCCTTCGTCTTCGGCGGCGAGGAGGGTCCGGACAAATATGACAAGAACATCCGCTATCGCGGCAGTCTGCAGAACTACCTGATTGATACGGGCAAGGAGGTGATATTGGTAGATAC
>CAMHIM010000016.1 GCA_946185225.1 uncultured Prevotellaceae bacterium | reverse complement strand
CTGTGCTCTTTTTTGCGACCTTATCTCAACTAATTTTTAACATGCGAAACTTGAAAAAAGTTACTTCCACAAGCCTTGTGATTACGATTTTACGAACTATCTCATCGCACTTTGGCTGCGCCGAAGTTCTTGGACGAGCCAAGCGAAACTGGTTTCGAGTCCTCGGCACTCGGAAAAGCTCAAATATATTTGGCTCTTCGCCCGTTTTATCGTATCTTTGTCCCCATGATGCAGTCAAAAGAAGAGACAAGACCGCTGGTGAGCTTCATCGTCACCTGCTACAACCTGCCTGTCAGCATGCTCAAGGAATGCCTCGACAGCATTCTAAAGTTGAACCTGCAACCCGCTGAACGCGAAATCATTGTCGTTGATGACGGTTCTGACGTGCCGCCCGTCGGCGAGCTGACGGAGGCATACGGAGACAGCATCGTCTACATACGCCAGCGCAACGAGGGGGTCAGCGCAGCACGCAACAGGGGGATGGCAACGGCGAGCGGCACCTTCCTGCAGTTCGTCGACGGCGACGACAGGCTGCTGGCGACGGCCTACAACCACTGTCTGGACTTTCTGCGCAACGAGGACACTGACCTGCTGATGTTCGACTTCACCAGCCACGAGGAGAGTCAGACGACGTTCGAGGACGGAGGCCCTACGACGGGAACTGTCTTCATGCAGCAGCACAATATACACGGGGCGGTATGGAGCTATGCCGTACGGCGCGCCATCATCGGCAACCTACAGTTCACCAAGGGAATCGGCTACACCGAGGACGAGGAGTTTACTGCCCACCTGCTACTCAGGGCCGAGATGTTCAGACATACCTCTGCCAAGGCCTACTTCTACCGGAAGCACCCAGGCGCCATCACACAACAGCGAAGTGCCGAAAGCGCCGCACAACGGCAGAACGACCAGCTGCATACGCTGACGGCCCTACAGACCTCCATCGACAGGCTGCCCCCACCCGAACGACAGGCCTTGCAGCGACGCATAGCACAGCTCACCATGGACCACATCTACAACAACATCATGACCTTCCGCTCAAGCGCACAACTGGACGACTGTCTGCAGCAGCTCTCGGCTCACGGACTCTACCCACTCCCCGACCGACCCTACACGCGCAAGTACACGTGGTTCCGTAGGCTGACGGCCTCGAAGGGCGGAAGGATGCTGATGTTAAGACTGCTGCCACTTACCAAGAGAGAGCGATGATTTCCGTCATAGTCATAACCTACAACCAGGAGGACACCATCGGACGAGCGCTGGACTCCATCCTCATGCAGCAATGCCATGAGCCGCTGGAAATTGTCATCGGCGAGGACTGCTCGACGGACGCCACACGAAGCGTCTGCCAGCAGTACGCTCAACAACACCCCGACACCATACGGCTATTCTGCAACAACCAGAACAAAGGGGCCGTCGTCAACTATTTCGACTGTCTGCTGGAGGCAAGGGGCGAATACATTGCCGACTGCGCCGGCGACGACTTCTGGACAGACCCTCTGAAACTGGAGAAGCAGCTCACTGTCATGGAGCAGCATCCCGACGTTACACTCGTACACACGGCCTGGAAGTTCTATGACGAAAGGAACGGACAGCCGGGAAAGACGCCGCAGCCACACTTCCGACAGCCGCTGACCGACGGACGGCAGATGCTGGAGGCCATCGTCACGCAGACACGCATGCCGGTCATACACCTCTGCACAGCGCTCTACCGCGCCGACGTCTTCCGCAGAGAGTACGAGGCGCAGCCGCAGCTGTTCAGAAATCCCGACATGGGGTGCGAAGACCTGCAGATTGCCTTTATCATGGCGAAAAACGGAAAGATTGCCTATCTGGACGACGTCACCTTATATTACAGCCAAGGGAGAGAGACCGTCTCGACACCTGCTGACGAACGCAAGCTTTTCCGCTTCGTAAGACGCGTCACCTCGCTCAGCCACTACCTGGTGAGCAGGTACAAACTCTACGGGACGGAGATTGACCGCTACTTCAACTACCGTACCTTCGCCTTGGCAATGCACGCCTTTCGTGCACACGACCATGAGCTCGCAGAGGAGGTCAGGGAGTGCGAGAGACTGTGGGGGACACAAAGGGACCTGAAGATGAAACTGCTAATGGCAGTCATAGGGAACAAGGCAGCATGGGCTGCTGCCCTCCTTGTCAGGAGAATGGCGGTTGCCGTCAAACATCTGCCGGCTCACTGAACAGAACGTCTGCCCGCCACAGCATCCAGCAAGTCAGAGAGTTGCCGTCCGACGACCTCTGGCGATGCCAGCGATGCAACCTGCGCGGAAACCAGACGCCCGTCAAAGTCCTTCTGCACCATAGTCTGCACCATGGCCTGCGCTAACGCATCGGCATCGTCAACAGGAACAATGCAGCAGGCTCCCTCAATACGCATCGCTGCCGGCACCACTTCTGTAGCTACGACAGGAATTCCCGTACTCATCGCCTCCAGAAGTGCCAGCGGCTGCACCTCGCTACGACTGGCCAGCACCAAAGCATCAGAAGCATACAACAATTCTCTTACCGCCTCTCTGTCCTGCCATCCATGCGCCGTCACACCTGTGGGCAGCATCCTTCTGCACGACACGGAATCGGTTCCGCGGCCGGCAATGTGCAACTCTGCATCCATACCGCCGTCGAGCAGCCGGCGGAAGGCCGCAAACAACACGTCGTATCCCTTCAGCGGCCAGTAGTTGGCCAGGCAACAGAAGCGGAAACGACGACCCGCCAGCGGCTGACGCGCCCGGTAGCGGAAAAAGTCAACGTCAATGGTATTGGAAACGGCTGTCCAACGATAATCCGTCCCGAAGTAGCAACTGATGTCACCAACCAGTTCCTCCGCGACAGGGATGACGATGGAGGCATCGTGGTACGCCTCTTTCAGCAAGGGAATCTGCCACGCATCACTCGGCGCAGCACCGAACTCCGTCTCGAACACCAGGCGAGACAGGTGCTCGGTAATGACATAAGGGATGTGGTAGTCGCGTGAGATGAGCATTGCAGCATAGCCCCCCCACTTCACACAATGAGCATGAAGGATGTCGGGACATCCGTACTTCTGCACATACTCCGCTACCATCGAACGTACGACAGACACCCACCGACGGGCGTTGTAACGCACCGCCCTGGGCCATCCGCGCTGGAAGGACTGACAGACCGTTATCCCGTCCATCAGGCACTCATAACGGCCACAAGGCAACGTGAGGAAGTCCCACGCACCGGTAGTCAGACCCAGCTGCACATTGCTCACAATGCGCACCTCGTGGCCCTGACGGGCAAGAGCCTTTGCCTGATCCAGGCAGAACAGCCCGCCATAGGGCGGGAAAAATGACGGTATCTCCAGTATATGCATAAGCCGGGAGCCAAAGGTACTAAATAATCAAGGCAAAACAAAAGAGCCGGACAGAAAATGTCCGGCTCTTTTGTTTTTTTAAGGAAAAGCGATGCCTTAGGCCTCAGCGGGAGCCTCTGCCTCAGCGGCGGGAGCCTCCTCAGCAGTTGCCTCAGCAGCGGCGGCTGCCTCAGCCTCTGCCTGTGCGGCAGCGATGGCGGCCTTCTTGTCAGCCACCTTCTTGGCAATCTCTTCGTTGACTTTCTTTTCTGCAGCCAGGGCGTTAGCAGCAGCCTCCTTCTTGGCCTTTGCCTCTGCCTCACGGATCTTGTTAAGACCGTTCTGCTTGTCTGCCTTCCAGGCGTCGAACTTCTTCTGGGCGGTTGCCTCGTCAAAGGCACCCTTCTTCACACCACCACGGAGGTGCTTCATCATCAGCACGCCCTCACGGCTCAGGATGTTACGAACGGTGTCTGTGGGCTGGGCACCTACTTCAAGCCAGTACAATGCACGATCGAAATTCAAGTCTACTGTGGCGGGATTGGTATTAGGATTGTAAGAACCAATCTTTTCAGTAAAACGACCATCACGTGGTGCACGAGCGTCGGCGATAACGATGCTGTAGAAGGCATAGCCCTTACGGCCACCGCGCTGCAATCTGATTTTTGTTGCCATTGTTTGTTGTTTGTTTGATGTTAATAATTGAATTTCATGCTCCCATCTCGTGGAAGCGGCTGCAAAGGTACGCCTTTTAGACGAAAAAACCAAAATTTCCCACGGATAATTTCTTCGTATCTCTTTTTTTTCTTAATTTCGCCCTCGATTATGAACACCGTCAACGAACTGTCCATCCTGATTCCTGCCTTCAACTACGGCTGCGCTGAACTGGTAAGCGACTTGCACAGGCAAGCGTTGGCAAGTGGCATACGCTTCGAAATCATCGTTGCGGAAGACGGGACAACCGACGAGAAGGCACTGGCTCAGAACGCAGCCCTGGCACAGTTCCCGCAATGCCGCTACCTACCCCGCCAGCACAACGCCGGACGTGCGGTCATACGCAACTGGCTGGCACAGCAGAGCCGGCATGAGTGGCTTCTGTTCCTCGACTGCGACGTGCGGCTGCCCGACGAGAGATTCCTGGAAAGATACCTCACTGCCGACGACACAGGGAATGCTGAAGTCGTTGACGGGGGTATCGCCATTCCGGACATGCCGACGCTGCGGAAGTGCAACCTAAGATACCTGTACGAAAAAGCCTCTGAACCGCAGCACAACAGTGAGGCACGCCAGCGCAACCCCTACCGTTCGTTCCGTACCACGAACTTCATGGTAAGGCGCGAGGTGATGCTGACGACACCCTTCGACGAGCGCTTCCTGCACTACGGCTACGAGGACGTACTCTTCGGCAAGCAGCTGAAAAACAACCGGAAACACATTCTGCACATCGACAACCCAGTCGTCATAACCGACCTGGAGGGCAACGAGGCGTTTGTGGCAAAAACCGAGGAGGCGATGCGCACACTCCATCACTTCCAACAGGAGCTGCGGGGCTATTCAGCGCTACTGACTGCTGTCGAAAACCTGCGCCACAGAGGACTGCTGCCGCTGCTACGGCTCTGGCACAAGACGGCCGGAAGAGCGGTGCGCCGCAACCTCACAGGAAAGCACCCCTGGCTGCGGCTGTTTAACATTTACAAACTCGGCTACTATCTGAACATCAAATAAGCACACACATGAGAAGATTTGCATTCAAAATGAAACTGAAGCCCGGCTTTGAGAAGGAATACGAGAAGCGGCACGCCGCCATCTGGCCGGAACTCGTACAGATGATCAAAGAACAGGGCGTCAGTAACTACAGCATCTACTGGGACAAGGAGACCAACATTCTCTTTGCCTATCAGGAATGCTCGAAGGAGGGAAGCTCCCAGGACACGGAAAACGTTGACCCCGTCACACAGCGCTGGTGGGACATGATGGCGGACATCATGGAGGTGAACGACGACAACTCGCCCGTCACTACTCCGCTGCAGGAGGTATTCCACCTGGACTGAATGTCAATCCATAGGAATGCTACAGGATGATGGTGCGCAACCAGTCACGCACGACTCCCTTGTAGCGTCCCTGTGAGTCGGCCACCAGCAACAGCAATACACGACCGTCCCCGTAGCGGTGAGCCACACACATTCCCTCGTAGTTGGCGAAGCTGCGGCTCGTCAGATTCATCTTCGTCGTGAACTCACAGACAAGGCGCTTGGGCAATTGCTCAAGCCATGAGGGCTGCACCTCGTAAATCTTGACGTGGACACGTGCCCCTATCTTCTTCTTGGGAACATACACCTCGCGCTCCATCACCAGCAGCCGTCCGTCGCCCAGCGCACACAACTCGCTGACACCATGGACATAGCGTCCTCCCTTCGGCAGATACTGCGGTTCGTCTATCCGATAGGCATACTGCCGACGCGGCAGCAGCGTCAAGTCGAAACTCTGCAGACGCAGCAAAGAGTCGCCCCTGACAGGGCGCTCGGTAGTGGTCCACAGCAAATGCGACGACGCATCGTAGGTCAGCGACTCCAAGCCGTAACTGCTTGAGGCACGTGTATATACGTCAGGCATCTGTACACTGCAGACCGCTCTACCGCCATCCACAGGATAACCCACAATCTCGTTGCGCGCCTCGCTACAGGCAAAGATGGTATTCAACGCCGGCACATAGGCAACCGCCTCCATATCTCCGTTCACGGAACCGACCGGCAGGAAGCCCTCATTCTCTACCCCACGGATTTTCCCAGAGAGTGTATCTATAACTATATGGTAGCGGTAGAATCCGTCATGCGGTGCCTTGTCGTCGACAAGAAGAAAACGGTCGCTACCCAACGCGGTGATGCCGGAGTAGTTGCCAGGAGGCATTGCCGAATGGAAACGCTGCTGACGCCCTACCCTCACCTGGGCAGAGGTCAGCAGCGGAAATAGCATCAGAACGGTCAGCCAGCCTCTCATGGACGAAGCGGCCTGATGAGGAACTGGAAGTCGTAGTCCTTATAGGGAAGACGGTACTGGCGGAGAGGAACAGCTCCCCAGGAGTTGACACACCCCATGCCATACTGGCGCTGCTGGATGTGTACCTGAGTGAGCTGACGCTCCACGAGGTCGCCCGAATGGCGTCCCCACACCTTATCCTTTACTGGACCATCGTCCAGGTCTTCTACCAGATAATGGAGGGCCGAGCACTCCATCGGGGCGTCAGAGCAGAACTCCAGGCCGCTGCCGGCTGCGTTGACAACGCGGAACCAGCGCACGTCGGTATGATTGCCAGACTCCTGGGGACGCACGTACGGGAAGTACTGGCTGCTGACGGAACCGATATAGTGACCGATGAACTCAGAGCCGTTGCGGTCGCAGTAATTCTCGACTGGTCCGCGTCCGTAATAGTCGACGACGTCGTACTCACGGGGCATCTGCAACTGTACACCATAGCGGAAGAGGTCGCTGACGTCACGCGCATCCTTATCGGCGGTCAGCTGTTGGCGTACGAGCACTTCACCCGTGGGTTGCAGCGTATAGGTCATCGTGAGTTGAGCCTTGACGGCAGGTATCTCCAACACTGACGTCACGGTATTGTCGCTAACGGTGACGGAGCGTACCTTCATCTGCGGGTTCTTCCATACGCTCTGACGCTGCTGCAGACGAGCACCATAGTCGTTGTCCGTCGGAGCACGCCAGAACTCAGGTGTTACGGCACGACGGTCCATCAGCATAGGTCGGCCGTCCACGTCTAAATAGTCTATCATGCCCGAACGCTTGCCGACAGTAAGCGTAGTGCCGGCAACGTCAAGTCGGATGTAAGTCTCCGTTTGCTCGGAGCTAACGGTCTGTTTGCTCGGAGCAAACTTCGGGAACTGGTAGGGCTGGACGACAAACTGCTGCTTTGCCAGAATCTGCCCTTTGTCTACAAGTGGCTGGGCATCTTTCGCCTTGAAGTAGAAATTCACTACAATCTCCTTGTCTGGATACTCGCCGGAATATTGGGCAATGGTCTCCTTCAATTGTTCGCAACAGAACTGCTTGCGCTGCTGGGGAGCAATGCCTTTCACATCAATATCCTGTGTCACCAGGTAGGCAGCCGACGCATCAATCGGTAGCACCATGCACACCATCTCCAGGTCGTCAAGTGTCTTGAAGAAGTTCTCATTATAGACCTCAAACTTGCCCTCCTTCAGTCCCTTATCGGTCACCCAAACGTTCTGGTAGTAGTAGCCTACCTCATAGGCATGGGGGTTCAGACGGCGGTCAGGGGCGATGATACCATTACAGTTGAAGTTGTAGTCGCTGGCAGGATAGCGGCCGTAGTCACCGCCGTAGGTAAAGATTTCCTTCCCTGTCAGCGGACTCTTGTCGCGAAGTCCCTGGTCAACGAAATCCCAGATGTAGCCTCCCTGAAACTTCGGGTACTTGCGTACCAGGTCCCAGTATTCCTTGAAGCCTCCTACGGAGTTACCCATAGCATGGGCATATTCACACTGGATGAGCGGACGGGGGTTGTCGCCCTTGGAATACTCCTCGCAACGGCGATAGTCGGCATACATGGGACAGTAAATGTCAGTCTTGCCCCAGTCGCCAGCCTGTTCGTACTGGACGGGACGGGACGGGTCGTACTGCTTCACCCACTCATAGACCTTCTCGAAGTTCGGACCGTAGCCGGCTTCGTTGCCCATGGACCACACGATGATACAGGGGTGATTCTTCAGCGTACGCACATTGCCCTCATTACGCTCCAGATGCATCTGCTGGAAGTCGTCGCGCTTGGCCAGCGTCTCCTTGCCGTAGCCCATTCCATGGCTCTCGAGGTTGGCCTCAGCCGTTACATAGATTCCGTATTCGTCGCATAGATCGTACCAGCGGGGATCGTCAGGATAGTGGCTGGTACGCACAGCGTTGATGTTCAGCTGCTTCATAATCTTAATGTCCTGAATCATGCGTTCCACCGACACCACATATCCGCTATCAGGGTCGAGTTCGTGACGGTCGACACCTTTTATTAAAACAGGCTGACCATTCACCAGCAGCTGACCACCCTTGATCTCGATATGACGGAAGCCCACGCGCTGGTTAATGACCTCGAGCACCTTGTCGCCCTGCTTCAAGGTCATGATGAGGGTGTACAGGTTGGGCGTCTCGGCTGTCCATGCTTTGACCTGGCCCAACGTTTCAAAACGGAAAGTGAGGGGGCCATTGTTGATCATGGTGACGCTGGTCTGCTTCACCTCCTTGCCCTGCGGGTCTATCAGTTGCAGATCAAGGGTTTTTCCTTTCGCATAGGCTATCTTGACTTCGCCAGACAGAACTCCCTCTTTATAGCCGTTCTTCAGGTCTGCATTGATGAAGAAGTCCTCCACATGCACCTTTGGACGGGCATAGAGGTACACTTCGCGGGCTATACCAGTGAAGCGCCAGAAGTCCTGGTCCTCCAAATAGGAACCATCGCACCAGCGCATCACCTGCATGGCGATGAGGTTCCTGCCCTTCTTCAGAAACTTCGTGATGTTGAATTCTGCGGCAACCTTCGAGTCCTCGCTGTAGCCCACATACTTACCGTTTACCCACACCTTTAGGTTGCTCGTGGCAGAGCCGACATGAAAATAAACCTCCTGACCGTTCCAGTCGGCGGGCAGGTCGAACGTACGGCGGTAAGAGCCCGTATAGTTATTGGTCTCGCCGATAAAGGGAGGATTGCTCTTGAACGTCGTTGACCACGCGTATCCGATATTCTTGTAGATTCGGTCGCCATAGCCGTTGATTTCAAACAGGCCCGGCACGGGGAAGTCCACCCAGCGGGAGTCATCAAAACGTTCCTGATAGAAGTTGGCGGGAGCCTGCTGGTGGTCCTTCACGAAACAAAAACGCCAGCTGCCTTCCATCGACAGGTAGCGACAAGACTGCCGCTTGTCACCACACGCAGCCAATTGTTCACTCTCATAGGCAAAGAAATTGGCCCTGCGAGCATCGCGGTTCTGCTGGTTTACTGCCGGATTCTTCCACTCCGGTACTTGGTCTGCTGCTGCAGACGTCGTTGCCACAAAGAGCAACAGAATTAAAGCAAACTTATTCATCGTTGTTAAGAATTGTAGAGTTAAGCAGTAATTGATGCTACAAAGGTAAGCTGTTTCCGAGACTTTACCAAACTTTTTGCGGAAAGAAATACAGAACGGTCAGAAAAAAGGAAAGAGGCCTCATCTTCACAGACCGGCCCCTTTTCCGGAAAATGATAAATATAGATTAAACTTACTAGTTATCGGTGGCAAAGATAGCACAAATATCCGATTGTTCCAAATTTTTCTACAACTATTTTTTCATTCCTGTCACAGAACATGTTCTAACTCGGTGTAAATGCGCTGGACTGGAAGTCCCATAACATTAAAATAACTACCATGAAGTCCAGTTACTCCGATAAAGCCTATCCATTCCTGGATACCATAGGCTCCGGCTTTGTCGAATGGCTTATATACGCTGACATAGTGCATGATTTCCTCTTCCGTAAGTACCTTGAAGGCGACATCGGTTGTCACCGCGAAGCTATGCTCACAGGAACGCGTCCTCAGGCACACTCCCGTCACCACCTGATGGGTACGGCCGCTGAGGAGATGGAGCATGCGGCTGGCCTCATCAGTATTGTGCGGTTTTCCCAGAACCAAGTCGTCCACGATGACAACAGTGTCTGCTGTAATCAGCAACTCGTCGACAGCCACATCATAAGCAGCAGCCTTCTTCGTCGCAATATACTGAGCAATATCCACCACAGGAAGATTCTCGGGATAGCTCTCGTCAATGCCCGGCAGCACGCGGACTTCGAAGTCAATACCCAAGCCTGCCAGCAGTTCACGTCTGCGAGGGCTGTTGCTGGCCAGGACGACATGATAATTCTTCAGACTCTCCAGCATCGCTACCAACCAAAGGCTTTCTCGTTCATCACCCACTTTCCCTGAGCACGGAGTATCTGTTCTATGACGTCACGGCCACAACCGTATCCTCCCTTGCATTGGCTTACATACACACTCAGCGACTTTATTTCCGGACAGGCGTCCTTCGGGCAGACGGGACATCCTACCCGCTTCATCACCTCATAGTCAGGAATGTCGTCGCCCATGTACATCACCTCCTCGTCGCACAATCCGTAATGTGCCAGAAGGTCCTCGTAAACCTTCACCTTCACGGAACATCCCGTGAAGATATCCTCAACGCCCAGCCGTTCGTAACGCAACCGGACGCTGGATGTATTGGCACCTGTCAGAATAACCACCCGCAGCCCCAGCTTGACTGCCAGCTGAATGGCATAGCCGTCCTTAATGTTCACCGTCCGCAGCGGTTCGCCATCGCTATTAAGCGTAATGGTCTCTGAGCTCAACACACCATCAACATCAAAAATAACTGCACGTATCTTTTTCAAGTCGTAGTTTATCATGGTAGCATCTCCTCTGTCTTTTCAGTATTTGTCGGCATGGACGTTCTCCCACTTCAACTTATCCTCGTTCTGGGGCTTGCGCTCGTCGGCCTTGTGACCGATAGCCAGCACACACAGCACATTCATGTTGTCGGGAATTCCCAGCACCCCGCGGATGACTTCGTCTGCCGTCGTTCCGTCTGACAGACCGCGTCCTCGCATCTGAATCCAGCAGGACCCCAGCCCAAGCTCCTCTGCCTGATATTGCATTGAGACGGCTGCGATAGAGCCGTCCTCCACCCAGCAGTCATTCTGCATGGGGTCACCCAGCACAACGATGGCGACAGGCGCACCTTTCAGGAACTGGCTGCCCATATCCTTGGCGTCAGCAATTTTCTCAAGATCTGTTTTGTCTTCCACCACCACGAACTGCCAGGCACGCTGGCCCTTCGACGTAGGTGACATCAACCCGGCACGGAGTATGAGCCGAAGGGCCTCGGCGTCCACCTCCTGTTCCGTAAACTTACGATGACTACGGCGCTGTTGCGCCAATTCACAGAATTCCATATCTTACGTTATTTTGGTTTACTCCGCAAAAATACAAACATTTTTTGAAATGACGTCAGAAACAGGTTATCTCTTTTCTGATGTCACACGGCCCCCTTTGTTTTGTCCTGTCTCAGGAACAGCCCGGCAAGGATTGTGCCGCTGATGCTGTGCCAGGCACAACTGATGGCGCAGGGGAGCACGGAGAGGGGCTGCGCTGCGAAGAAGGTGCCGGCAAGGACAGTGGCGAGACCTGCGTTCTGCATACCCACCTCAATGGAGATAGTACGTTTCTTGGCCGTATTAAAGCGAGCCAGTCGGCCTACGGTGTAGCCGAGGATATAGCCCAAGGTATTGTGACAGAGTACCACGGCAAAGGTCCAGAGGAAGAGCATCAGGCCACGGGCGACAAGGGCGTCGTGAACGGTAGAGATGACACCACCCACGATACATGCCAGACAGATGACGCTCAAGCCGGGCATCAGCGACTGGATGGTGGGGAAACACTTGCGTCTTGAATAGGTATAGTTCAGAAAACAGCCGATGCCCACAGGAATGATGGTCACTATCAGGATGTTCAGAAACATGCCGACAGCATCTATTTCGATAATCTCTCCTGCCGTCAACTGCATTAGCAGGGGTGTCATCACAGGAGCCAGCAAAGTAGAGGCACAAGTCATTCCTACGGAGAAAGCCACATCGCCATGACAGAGATACGACATGATGTTACTCGACACACCGCCAGGACAACATCCCACAAGGAGGATACCCAATGCCAGTGCCGGTTCCAGGCGGAAGACATACACCAAAAGGTAAGCTACACAAGGCATTATCAGGAACTGAGCACAGGCTCCTATAAGAATATCAACTGGCCTACGGGCGAGGATGCGGAAGTCCTCGGTAGTCAATGTGAGTCCCATCGTCAGCATGATAATGCCCAAAATGACGGTTTGTGTGGAACCTCGCACCCATGAGAAAAGGTCGGGTACGAAAAAGGTCAGTACGGCGACTGCCGTCACGAAGAGTGAGGCATGCTGCGCCAGCCAGCGGCTGAGGGTTTTGAGTGGTTCTATCATTTTATGTTGTTATTTTATTCTCCCGCTAATCAGTCCAAATCGTTCTGCAAAGGCATTGGTATCCTCACGCACCACGTTCAGCACAGAGGATAGTAGATACATCCTTTATGTTTTCCGATGTTGCAAATTTACAAATACTTTTTCATACTCTGAACGGTTGTGACGTTAAATATGTCAAATGTAAGAGAAACTGCCGGACTTTCACATCAAGACTGCCGGACTTTCGACGTTTATCGTCTTATCCAACATTATTGTTTTTTAATTTCTTTAATACGAAAGGGTATGGCTTTGCGGAAAAAGTTTCCTACCTTTGCGAACGTGAACGAACTAAAAACCAGTATCATCACTCAGACGGACTCGCTTCCCGCCACCAGCGACAGCAACTTTTTCCACAGTCGCCGGCTGTTCGAGTTGTGCCGGGCCACCCCGCGCCTTAAGCCTTACATGGTGGTCGTCGAGACAGCAGAAGGCCGTGTCGTTGCACACATGCTCGCCATTGTGCGCTACCGTACATCCTGGTTTCCACCTTATTTATATAGCCACTGCCGAGTGATGGGCGAAGGCGTCTATGACGCGGACATTTCGCGGGAAACATTGTTCGGCACCATGCTGGAGGCCTTGCGACGGAAGTTGCAAAACCGTGTCCTGTACATCGAGGTAAGCAACGTCAGCCAGAAGATGTTCGCCTACAAGGAATTCAAGCAGGCTGGCTTTTTCCCCGTCCACTGGTTGAGCATCCACAACTCGCTGCACAGCCGCACTCCCGAGGAGCGCATCACCGACAAACGACTGAGACGCATTAAGAAGGCCTACCAGAAAGGACTGACCACCGGCGAGGTGACCACTCCAGAAGACTTTAGACAGTTCTCCATACTGTTAAGACGCCACAACATCCTTAAACCCAAGCGCTACATACCCGACGACGCTTTCTTCCACGGCATCCTCAAAGGAGGTGGCGGAAGGCTGTTCGTCACCAAGTACAAGGGGCACGTCATTGGATGCTCGGTCTGCGTCTACAGCGAGAACAACACCTACCTCTGGTATGCTGCCTACCGCCGCAAGTCCTACGCATTCCTACATCCTGACATCCTAACCGTATGGCACGCCATCAAGGATGCCCATAGCAGAGGCTACGACCACATCTTCTTCCTGGACACGGGACTGCCCTACTCCAAGAGCCGTTTCCGCGAGTTCATCCTCAGCTTCGGCGGCAAACCCGTCTCCACCTTCCGCTGGTTCCGCTTCTCTATCGGCTGGCTGAACCGCATAGCGTCCTGGATTTACCACGATTAGGCAATAAAAGCCTCACGCCAGCGTTATTATCCTTGATGAAATGTTCCTTCATAAGACTCCTGATAGCCCTCGTCATGACGATGACGGGGCTACCCATCGTGGCTGACGACTTCCTACTGAAAGGAAGGGTTGTCGATGAAGAAAACAACGCATTAGAGTTTGCCACTGTGTCATGCCTGGAACAGGCAAAGTTCACTATAACTAACTTAAAAGGAGAGTTTAACATAAAACTACATTCAGCTGACAGTGTGACTGTTAAGTTCTCAATGGTAGGCTATGGAACTCGCAGCAGGACACTCCGCAGACCTAGGGGGACACAGACGCTACAGATAGTTCTTCACCCCTCACAGTCACTCGGTGAAGTGGTCGTTACGGAGCGGCGGCGACAAACCACCCCGACAGAGCAGCTAAACCTGAAGGATATCCAGGGAGCGCCATCCGTATCTGGGAACGTCGTAGAGGAACTAATCCAGCAGCAGGCCGGCGTCTCAACCCACAACGAACTGTCATCCCAGTATAACGTACGCGGCGGTTCCTACGACGAGAACTCCGTCTACATCAACAACGTTGAGATCTATCGTCCCCTGCTCATCCGCAGCGGACAACAGGAAGGTCTCAGCATCATCAATGCTGACATGGTGGAAAAGATCGGGTTCTCCAGCGGAGGATTCGAAGCAAGATATGGAGACAAAATGTCGTCTGCACTGGACATCACCTATAAGCAACCCAAGTGTTTTGAGGCGGCGGCTACGGCATCGCTACTCGGTGGAAGTGCATACACCGGTATCTCCAGCAAGAAATTCTCCATGAGCCATGGGCTCCGCTACAAGACCACCCAGTACCTGCTGGGCTCGCTGGAAACAAAAGGAGAATACGCCCCGAACTTCCTGGACTATCAGACCTACCTCGTTTACAAGCCCAATAGCCGTTGGGCATTCGATTTTCTTGGAAACGTCTCCGAGAACCACTACACTTTCAAGCCCAAGGACCGCGAGACATCCTTTGGCACGATGGAGGATGCCAAGACCTTCCGCGTCTACTTTGACGGACAGGAAAAGGATATTTTCCGCACACTCTTCGGCACAGCATCCGTCACCAGACATCTGGGCGACTCGACCAAGATTAAGCTCCTGGCATCTGCCTTCCACACCAAGGAGCAGGAAACCTACGACATCCAGGGGCAGTATTGGCTGGACGATGCCCAGACCTCCGAACAACTGGGGGTAGGTTCCTACATGGAGCACGCACGCAACTACCTTACCGCCAACGTACAGAGCCTGAAGTTGATGGTTAACTGGAAATGGAAGCGACACGACACCGAGACTGCCGTTACCTACAAGTGGGAACGCGTAGAGGAAAACTCCAGAGAGTACGAAATGCGCGACTCCAGCGGATATAGCATTCCGCACACGAGCGACCGACTGGACCTTATCTACACCCTCACGTCACGCAACAAAATATCGTCACGCCGCATCGAGGGATATATCCAAGACACCTATCGGTTCTCCAGGGGCGAGAGCTTCTACACGATGAACTACGGCGTCAGGTTCAGCCACTGGTCGTTCACCAAAGAGACCACCGTATCGCCCAGAGCGTCTTTAGCCGTAATACCAGCCTGGAACCAGGATGTCACCTGGCGACTGGCCACAGGCCTCTACTACCAGGCTCCATTCTACAAAGAGCTGCGCGACACCATTACCAACGGGACCATCACCACTGCCACCCTCAACCGACACATCAAGAGCCAGCAATCCCTGCAGTTCATCGCAGCTTTCGACTTCCGCTTCCGGATGATGGAACGGCCCTTCAAATTCACTGCCGAGGCATACTACAAGAAGATGAGCAATCTCATCCCCTACAACGTGCAGAACATGAAGGTGACCTACTACGGAGAGAACCTGTGCAGCGGCTATACGGCAGGACTCGACATGAAACTCTACGGTGAGTTCGTGCCAGGCACCGACTCGTGGCTCACACTCTCCCTCATGCGCTCCCGACAGACCTTCCCCAACGGACAACAAGTGCCGCTGCCTACCGACCAGCGCATCGCCCTCAATCTGCACTTCACTGACTACTTCCCTGGCACTCAGCGATGGAAGATGACTCTTCGGCTGGCTTATGCTGACGGACTGCCGTTCGGAGCACCGCACAGAGGACTGGAGCACCAGAGTTTCCGGGCACCGGCCTATAAACGCGCAGATATCGGCATGAGTTGGTTGGCATACAAGGGTACCGGGAAATATGCCATCAAGCACGTATGGATAGGACTGGACTGTCTGAATCTCTTCGGCATCTCCAACGTCAACAGCTATTACTGGGTCACCGACATACAAGACCGTCAGTACGCCGTTCCCAACTACCTGACAGGCAGACTTGTTAACGGAAAAGTGAGTATAGACCTATAAATCTATTAAAAGATATTAAAAATAGCAGACTTTCATGGCCTGAGAACCTGTTTCTTGCTATTTTTACATATCTTTGCCACTATAAATACGCGTAATTATGAAGCATTTTGAGTTTTTACCAATTACCCTGATTGGCATACTTACCATTTGCAGTTGTACCAACAACTACGAAACAGACTTATACGACAGTGGTGCCGTTGCAGAGAAAAATGCCAAGACCATCTTGGGAGATTACGACAAGAACCAGGATTGGAACACTATCACGTCAGGTTCCATCACCATCAAGGCAAATGCTCCTCTGGAGAACATTGCCAAAGTACAAATACTGACAGAATCGCCCTTCTTCAATGAGGATGCCGTGGTGCTCAACGAAGCTCAGGCCGAGAGCGGGAAGACCATCACGCTTACCTACTCTGCCCCAAAAACTCGCGAGACATTGGTGGCAGCATGCGTTAGCGGTGACGGGAATTACTACATTCAGGTATTCAACATTGGCGACAAGGAAGTGAGTTTTGTCGGAAATTCGAGTGCCCAGGCAAGAAAGACCAGAGCCGCCAGCAACGAGGCTCCCACCATCAGCACCATTAAGCTGGCCGCACCAGTCAAGTCATTTAACGCACGTCGTGCCGAGCAGGGTACTTTCACCATCAGCGGCACCACCTACACTGAATGGCAAAACTCCGGCTGGGAGAACGAACTGATGTGGGCCCCCACCGACGACAACACTTTCGACGGTGGATGGAAGATGGACAAAGGTGCCATTTATAGAGACATCGACGGATTTGCTGAGGGTGAGCAGGCTAACGTAGAGGCTATCGTCAATGACTTCCTCGTCAAGGCCGGCAACGATAAGTATTCTGTCAACAAAAAGCGTAACAATCTGCGTCTCATCCGCACAAGTTCACA
Source organism: uncultured Prevotellaceae bacterium (assembly GCA_946185225.1). Taxonomy (GTDB): domain Bacteria; phylum Bacteroidota; class Bacteroidia; order Bacteroidales; family Bacteroidaceae; genus Prevotella. The sequence continues at coordinate 11,568 of CAMHIM010000016.1, read as the reverse complement.
CTTCACGCTGAACAACAACTACCTGTTCACGGACGGCAAGACCCCCGTTACCCTTATACCCATACAGGCCAACTCCACCGAGTTCAAACAAAACCACGTCTACTACTATTACTACAAGCCCTCAGACGTGGCAGGCATGACTTCTGAAGAGGAAGTTCTGTTCATCAAGGCACTGCCCAAGTTCAAGGCCATCCCCGTGGAGCGCGTACAAGCATCTGCCAACATAGGGAAGTTCTTCCGGAACAAGGAGTTTCTGCTTCCCTACTATGGTGACGGCACACCGACTGAGGGTGTAAATACCGCACAAGCAATCTTCCCCAGCGGATACAAAATCGGCTTCCTGAACATGAAGCACAATAATAATGACAACAACATTCTTAACAGTTCCTATGGTTGCACCTATGGTGACGGCCGGCTGAACTACGAGGTAAACCACCTTAAAGGACACTACCTCTCTGCCGTTGACAAGAAGCTTGGAGGCAGTTCAGAAGAAGGCATGGCATTCACAGACCCCCGTATCGCTGTATTTACCGCTAACAACAAGAATTATCTCTGCTTCGAGGATGGTGCTGACAACACCTTCTGCGATATGATATACGAGGTAGGTGGCGGTACTAACGTCATTGAGGAAGAACTGCAGCCCGAAGCCGCAGCATACACCATGTGTTTCGAGGACCGCATCGAACAGGCCGACTACGACATGAACGACGTTGTACTACAGGCAACCCGCGTCAACGAGACACACATCCAGATTAGCGTCATCGCTTGTGGTGCCAACGACAAGGTCGTACTGAAGGGCATTGAGAACTCACGCTTTCTGAACAATAGCGAGGTTCACGAGCTTTTCGGACTGGACAATACACAGACATTCGTCAATACTGAGGTCGGACCAAAAGCACTACGGCTCAACCCCGTCTCAGAGAGCATCCTTGTCGACAAGACCATGAGGATTGAAAACTTCCTGAAAAACATCTATTTGGAGAATCAGACGACAGGAAAGACTATCAAGGTTGCCAAGAAAGGCGAACCACCATATGCCGTCATCGTACCAGTCAACTTCAAATACCCAATGGAACACACATGTATCAAAGATGCCTACACCCATTTCCTGGAATGGGCCAAGAACATCAACGACTCTGATGACTGGTATCTGTACGGAGAGGCGAAAAACATTTTCCCCGATTTATTCTCCAACAAGTAAGAAAGTTATAACAAAAGAAAAAAAACCGCAGATAATACGCTTTATCTGCGGTTTTATTATTACCTTTGCACAAACATTTTCAAACACCAAAAACATTAGCAAGATGAAGATTTCACACATCGAGCATCTGGGCATTGCTGTCCAGAGCATTGAAGAAAGCCTGCCGTTCTTTACCAACGTTCTGGGCTTAGAGTGTTACGCAACAGAGGTCGTAGAAGACCAGAAAGTGAAAACAGCCTTCCTAAAGTGCGGCGAGGTGAAACTGGAACTGCTGGAGCCGACAAGCCCCGAGAGCACCATTCAGAAATGGCTTGACAAAGGCAACAAGGGAGTTCACCACGTAGCCTTCTGCATAGAGGACGGTGTTGCCAACGCACTGGCCGAGGTCAGCGAAAAGGGCGTACGCCTGATAGACCAGGCTCCACGTAAAGGCGCCGAGGGACTGAACATTGCATTCCTACACCCGAAGTCAACCGCAGGTGTGTTGACGGAGCTGTGCGAACACCCGGAGTAAAGAATAATTGACAATTGATAATTGATAATTGATAATTGATAATTTAGCAATGAGCAAACAGTTAGAAAAAATCAAGCAACTCATCGAGAAGCGCGAACAGGCCCGTCTCGGTGGTGGTGAGAAAGCTATTCAGAAGCAACACGATCGCGGCAAATACACTGCCCGTGAGCGCATTGATATGCTTCTTGACAAAGGTTCCTTCGAGGAATACGATATGTTCAAGGAGCATCGCTGTCATAACTTCGGCATGGAGAAGAAGCAGTTTCCCGGCGACGGCGTCGTAGCAGGAAGCGGTACCATCGACGGACGACTGGTATTCATCTTTGCACAGGACTTCACCGTACATGCCGGTTCACTGTCAGAGACCATGAGCCAGAAGATTTGCAAGGTAATGGATATGGCTATGAAGATGGGTGCCCCCGTCATAGGTATCAACGACTCCGGCGGCGCACGCATCCAGGAAGGCATCAATGCCCTGGCCGGCTACGCCGAAATCTTCGAGCGTAACATTCTGGCCTCTGGTGTCATCCCCCAGATTTCCGGAATCTTCGGCCCCTGCGCCGGTGGTGCCGTCTACTCCCCTGCCCTCACCGACTTCACGCTGATGATGGAGAACACGTCATACATGTTCCTCACAGGCCCGAAGGTGGTGAAGACCGTTACGGGCGAGGACATCGACCAGGAGCACCTCGGTGGTGCCAGCGTACACGCCACCAAGTCGGGCGTTACCCACTTCACCGCCAAGACCGAGGAGGAAGGCATCCAGATGCTGAAGACGCTGTTGAGCTACATTCCCTCCAACAATATGGAGACGGCTCCCCGAAAGAACTGCGACGATCCCATCAACCGCATGGAAGACAGCCTCAATGAGATTATCCCCGAGAATCCTAACGAGGCATACGACATGTACAAGGTCATTGGCGCCATAACCGACAATGGTGAGTTCTTCGAGGTACAGCCGAAGTTTGCCAAGAACATTATCGTAGGCTTTGCCCGTTTCAACGGACAGTCTGTAGGTATCGTCGCCAACCAGCCCTCCTGCTACGCAGGTGTGCTCGACGTCAATGCCTCTCGTAAGGGTGCCCGCTTCGTCCGTTTCTGCGATGCATTCAACATCCCCATCGTATCACTCGTTGACGTTCCCGGCTTCCTGCCTGGTACTGGTCAGGAGTACAATGCCGTCATCCTGCACGGAGCACAGCTGCTCTACGCTTACGGAGAGGCTACCGTTCCCAAGATTACCGTCACACTCCGCAAGTCATACGGCGGTTCACACATCGTGATGGGTTCCAAGCAGCTCCACACCGACCTGAACTACGCTTGGCCCTCTGCCGAGATTGCCGTGATGGGTGCCAGCGGCGCAGCCGCCGTGCTCTACGCCAAGGAGGCCAAAGCCAAGAAGGAGGCCGGTGAGGACGTAAAGGCATTTATTGCTGAGAAGGAAGATGAGTACAACGAGCTCTTTGCCAACCCCTATCAAGCTGCGAAATACGGCTACATAGATGACGTTATTGAGCCCCGTAACACCCGCTTCCGCGTATGCCGCGGTCTGGCACAGCTTGCCACCAAGCGTGACGCCTTGCCCGCCAAGAAGCATGGTAACATACCTATGTAATCAGTTACATCAAACCGTTTAACGTTTACAGAATGAATAATGAAGTATATGCTGCCATCGCTATGGCACTCCACGAGCACCTTGGAAACAACGTGCATGATACGGAGACGGGCATCATCACCATCGTTGAGCATCCCACTCAATGGAACGGTTATGCCCAGACAATGACAGCCCATCCTTAAACACATAAGACATGAAAGAGTATAAGTATACTATCAATGGCAACAAGTATGAGGTCGTAGTCGGCGACATCGTGGAAAACATTGCCACGCTAACCGTCAACGGTGAGGAGTACAAGGTAGAGATGGAGAAGCAGCCCGAGCCGGAAAAGCCCAAACCCGTGGTGCGTCCTGCTGCCGCAGCAGCTTCTGCCGATAATGCTCCCGCAGCCGACAAAGGTACCGTGAATAAGAACAATGCCGTGAAGGCTCCGCTACCAGGCGTCATCACCGACATCAAGGTTGCCGTCGGCGATGAGGTAAAGGCTGGCGACACCGTCGTGGTGCTGGAAGCCATGAAGATGGCCAACAACCTGCAGAGTGAGAAGTCCGGAAAAGTGACCGCTGTCTGCGTCAGCATTGGCGAAAGCGTCATGGAAGACGACGCGCTCGTAGTCATTGAATAAAAGAAACGGAAAACCTTCCGAGGAGAAGAAAAAGAGAAGACTCACATCGGGTCTTCTCTTTTTTCTATATATTCCTGAAACTGGTATTCGGAGTCTACATAATAGCCAACGTCATTACGGAATATCTCGTAATTGCTTGTCACCGCAAAATTGCTTTCATCCCCGTCTGTTATGTCATAGAGACATATCTGGTCAACAGGAAGGTAGGAAAGGTCCAGTGAATATAGCCACAATTCCTGTACCACATCATCCCTCATCGTGGCTACCAACATAAGGCGGACACTGCTCCGCTCAGGAAGAGCAATAGCCTTCATATTCTTGTATTCTTCCAGTTTCAGGAATTCTGCCATTGTCTCGGGAACCTCTAAATAATTAGGGCAGCTATTGACATAGTTCTCCGAATAGCTCACGGGAAGGGGCTGGATGGCCAGCATCTCGTAAAAAAGGCGGAACGGATTATCCTCGTTGGAATAGATTTTCTGCTTTTTAAGTTCCTTCAGTTGTGCTGCCTGACGCAGACTGTCGATTTTAGCTTGATAGTCAGAGGCCTTCGGGCCACCTATACAGCCGGCAAGCAGTAACGAGAGAACAAAGACAAAGGAAGGTCTCATAGCTTTATAGTCTTCTTGACGCCTTTACTCTCGTTTTGCATCTTGTCCAACGCAGTAACAACATAGATATTCTTCTGCAGTCCATGCTCATAAGGCAGGACATAATGTGTATCAGTAGTAATTGCCACAATGTGGGATGCATCGTTCAGCGTAATCTTCTCACCCTTGGCGAAACGATAGACGACATATTTCACCGCCTCATCCTTCCATCCTTTGCCCCTCGGTGCGGTCCAGAACAGAATGTAGCCATCACTTGTCCAAACAGGTTTTACCTTACGGGGTTTCTTTGGAGCCTTACCGTCAATGAAGGGCATTTGTGGCTGAAGGGCCGGCGTACGCCAGTAGTTGTTGCGTAACATCGTAGCATAGCCGCCAATATTATCAACGGCAGCCTTCGCATACCACAGCACCGTACCGTGCACATGAGGCATCTGCCGGTGCAGGGCGTACTTGGCAGGCATCTGATTACACTGAGGATTCTGAAGGTCTGCGGCCTTTACTGTACGCTCCACATCCTCACCAATGTACAGGGGACGGCCGGCGGCATATTGGTTCCACCAGCGGATGAGCGTGTCGTAGTCAGCGGCCTTATGGCCTATCTCCCAGTAAAGCTGGGGCACACAGTAGTCAAGCCACCCGTTGTTTATCCAGAGCAGAATGTCTGCATAAAGGTCATCGTAATTTTGCAAGCCGTTGGTATTACTGCCAATGGCTGCACTCTTCTTGTTCCGGTAGATGCCGAAAGGAGATATACCAACCTTCACCCAGGGCTTTGCCTCATGGACAGCCTCATAGAACTGCTTGACAAACAGGTTCACATTGTACCGGCGCCAGTCACCCCGGTCCTTGATGCCATTGGAATAGAGCCGGTACTGCTGGTCGTCGGGAATAGTCTGTCCTGCTGCGGGATAGGGATAGAAGTAGTCGTCCATGTGGATTCCGTCAATATCATATCGGTTGACGATATCCAGCGCTATCTGGCAGATATAGTCACGGTTTTCAGCAATGGCGGGATTCAGGATTTTCAGGCCGTCATAGTCGAAGCAGCGATCGGGATGGGTTACAGCAACATGGTTGGCAGCAAGTGCCGTGGTAAACTTCGTCTTCGCGCGGTAAGGATTGATCCAGGCATGCAGTTCCATTCCACGGGCATGACACTGCTCTATCATCCACTGCAACGGATCCCAATAGGGTGAAGGCGCCTTACCCTGCACGCCTGTCAGGAAACGGCTCCACGGCTCGTAGCTGCTGGCATAGAGAGCATCACACTCGGCACGCACCTGAAAGATGATAGCATTGACACCATCCTTCTGTAACTCATCCAACTGGTAACTCAGCGTCTCCTGCATCTTCTGCGTAGACAATCCCTGGAACTGTCCATTGACACATTGTATCCAGGCTCCGCGAAACTCGCGCTTCTGCTGTGCATGGACTGCAAGACTCATGACAACAGCCATCAATAAAAATAACTTTCTCATAGGTATTGGTAGATTTCTTTAGTCCAGTCGGCCCCGTTCTTCGGACAAAACGTTCTGATGCCCATCTGACAGGCAACAGCCACATTGCGCGGACCGTCGTCAACGAAAAGCGTTTGCGAAGGAGCAATCTGCTCCCTCGTCAGCACCTGACGGAAGAACTCCGTATCAGGCTTCATCACTCCCAGCTGATAACTCATGTAACAGGCATCCATATAGTAGTCCAGCGAATGCCCTTCACCATCGAACTCCGGGCTCATCACCCATGACATCATATAGGGGTTCGTATTCGACAACAGAATGAGCCTGTATCCCTCGCTGCGCAGCTGCTTCAATGCCTCTATGTTACGTTTGGGCAGCTCACGGCAGTAGCCCAGCCAGCCATAACGGCACTCCTCATAACTCACCTCCCGGCCTATCAGCTGACTCAGTCCTTGACGGAAGCCTTCTGCATCAATGCGTCCACGCTCCAGGTCTCCGAAAATGCCGCTCTGGGTATAGGCATCCAGCCGTTCTGCCGCATCCTTCAGTCCCAGCTCCTGGAAACGGCGGATAGCCTGAGGCTGGTCAAGCGTGATAATGACACCGCCCAGGTCGAAGATAATATTCCTTATTCGCTCCATAAATTACTCTTTTTCTTACGTGCCTCGTCCAGTGAGAGCAGCTTCTCCTGCTCCTGCCTGTACTCCTGCCGCATGTTCTCGTACTTGTCAGACAGTTTCTGCTTCAGTACCTTCCCCTCTTCACTATTCATCAGCCGGGCTGCCACCAGTGCATTCTGCGATGCATCCTTCATCCACACTACCGGTCCTCCATAGACGGGAGCTATCTTCAGGGCCACATGCAGTTCGCTGGTGGTAGCACCACCAATCATGATAGGGATGTCAAGTCCGGCCTTCTTCAGTTCCATGGCTACCTGAACCATTTCCTCCAGACTGGGCGTTATCAGACCACTCAAGCCAATCATGTCCACCTTTTCTTCTTGAGCCTTGCGGACTATCTGGGCAGCAGGAACCATGACCCCCATGTCAATGACCTCATAATTGTTACAGGCCATCACGACGGCAACAATATTCTTGCCGATGTCGTGGACATCGCCCTTGACGGTGGCAAGGAGAATCTTGCCTGCCTTAACGCTCCCTTCCGTAGCTTCTGACTCTATGTAAGGCTGCAGGATACTGACCGCCTGCTTCATGGTGCGGGCGGTCTTCACCACCTGTGGGAGAAACATCTTTCCCTCGCCGAAGAGTTCGCCGACCTTATTCATGCCAGCCATCAGCGGACCTTCAATAATCTGTACTGCACGCGGATACTTTCCCAATGCCTCCTTCAGGTCTTCTGCCAGATGGTCTCCGATACCTTTGACAAGGGCTTGTTCTAATCGTACCTCTACAGGAAGGCTCTTATCATAGTCCGTCGACACATGAGTGCCAGGGACTGCGTTCTGTTGCTGTGCGGCCACCTCGTTGGCAAGTGCCGTCAACTGGTCGGCCGCCCCCTTCCGACGGTTCAGGATGACATCCTCAATAACCTCCAACTGTTCTGAAGGGATGTCGCTGTACATGACCTTGGCTGCCGGATTGACGATGCCGAAATCCATTCCCTCGCCGATAGCATGATAGAGGAACACGGCATGCATGGCCTCGCGGATGTAGTTGTTACCACGGAAAGAGAAAGAGAGGTTACTGACACCGCCGCTGACATGGGCTCCCGGCAGGTTCTGCCGGATCCATGCCGTAGCACGGATGAAGTCTGCCGCATAGGCATCATGTTCCTCCATACCTGTCGCCACCGCCAATACGTTGGGGTCGAAGATGATGTCCAGGGGGCTCATACCCACCCGACGCGTCAGCAGCTGATAGGCACGGGAGGCTATCTCTATACGGCGTTCATAGGAAGTAGCCTGTCCCTGCTCGTCAAAGCACATCACCACCACCGCTGCTCCATAACGCTTCACGTCCCGGGCATGTTCCAGGAACTTCTCCTCGCCTTCCTTCAGCGAGATGGAGTTTACGATTGACTTTCCCTGCACGCACTTCAGACCGGCCTTGATGACGTCCCAGTCCGAGGAGTCTATCATCACAGGAACGCGGGCAATGTCCGGCTCTGCAGCAATCATGTTCAGGAAAGTAACCATCTCCGTCCTTGCGTCCAGTAAGCCGTCATCCATGTTGACGTCAATGACAAGTGCTCCGTCAGCCACTTGCTTGCGGGCAATAGCAACGGCCTCATCGTAGTTTTTCTCCTTTATCAGCCGGAGGAACTTACGGGAACCGGCCACGTTACACCGTTCTCCGACATTCACGAACTGCACTTCAGGTGTTACGTCAAGAAGTTCCAGACCACTGAGCCATAACGTTTCCGGCTTCGCTGCCGGAACGTGCGGTAACTTGCCCTGCACCAACGGGACGTAGCGTCGGATAAACTCGTCCGTCGTCCCGCAGCAGCCTCCGATGATGTTGACCAGTCCCTCGTCAACCAACTCACCCATCTGGGGAGCCATTGAGCCGGGGGTCTCGTCATAAAGTCCCATGGAGTTTGGCAGTCCGGCATTGGGATAGGCACTGATGTAGTATGGTGCCCGCATGGCCAACTGACGCAGGTAGGGTTTCATCTGTACGGCACCGAACGAGCAGTTCAGTCCGACCGAGAAGACCGGGTAGTTGCTGATGCTGGCGAGGAAGGCCTCCAGCGTCTGTCCGCTGAGGGTACGTCCGGCAAGGTCGCTCACCGTCACGGAAAGCATGACTGGCAGCGAGAGTCCACGATGGTCCATTGCCGACAGTGCCGCGTCGATGGCCACCTTTGCATTCAGTGTGTCAAAGATGGTCTCTATCAACAAAGCGTCTACCCCACCCTCGACCAAGGCATCCGTCTGCTCGTAGTATGCATCGTACAACTGGTCGTAGGTCAGGTCGCGTGCTGCAGGATTGCTCACGTCGGGTGACATGGAGCAGGTCTTGTTCGTCGGTCCAATGCTTCCAGCCACAAAACGGGGACGTTCGGGCGTGCTGTATTCGTCAGCGATGCGGCGGGCCAGCCGTGCGCCCTCAAGGGCCATCGCACGGCTATGGGCTTCCAGTCCGTAGTCAGACTGGCTGACTCGCTGGCTGCTGAACGTGTTGGTCTCTATGATGTCTGCCCCGGCTTCCAGATAACGGCGGTGAATGTCTGTCACCACATCGGGGCGTGTCAGGTTCAGCATGTCGTTATTGCCTGACATCTGCCCCGGCAGTTCCACAAAGAGCGAGCCACGGAAGTCTGCTTCCTCCAGATGGTACGCCTGGATCATCGTCCCCATCGCACCATCCAGAATAAGGATGCGTTCCTTGATTATCTCCTGTATCTTCTTCATCAGTACGGTTCAATAATGCTTGATGGCACGGTCCATCTCCCGGCGGTCTTCCTTCTCTTTCAGCGTCTGGCGCTTGTCAAATGCCTTCTTACCCTTGCACAAGGCAATATCCATCTTGGCACGTCCATGCTCATCGATAAAGACGAGCAGGGGGACTATGGTGTACCCCGTCTGTTTCGTCGCACTCTGCAGTCGCTGAATCTCGCGCTTCGTCAGCAGCAGCTTGCGGTCGCGCTTCAGTTCGTGGTTGTTGTAAGAGCCATAGAAATAGGGGGAGACACTCATGCCGCGTACCCACATCTCGCCGTTAATGATAAGGCAGTAGGTGTCCACCAACGAAGCTTTGCCCATTCGGATAGACTTTATCTCCGTACCCGTCAGCACAATGCCTGCCGTGAACGTCTCAATAAAGAAATACTCGAAGGCAGCCTTCCTGTTACGTATACTGACAGGACTCTTTTTCCTGATTTCCTCTTCCTGTTTGTTCATCGTCTCAGTCTTCTATCGTAGCGAAGTGGTCGATATGCTCGTCTACATAGTAGGCCAGTTCTGAAGTCCATTCCTCCTCCTGTTCCACGAACTGGTCGTCCAGGTCGTCGAACTCCGGGTACTGTTCGAACATGGCCATGAACTCCTCGTCCGTGCACTCACGTTCTATCTCCTCACCATATTTCAGCCAGAGCGTATGGGCATCATAGACCAGTTTCGACAAGTCGCGGAGCCCCCATTGCCTGACAGCCTTGGCAAAGGGATTCTTAAAGACAAACGGGCCATAGCCGTTGTGTATCAGTTGGACGAAGCCGCCGTCCATCACCTCCTCGTGAAGAGTGTGCCACACCAGCAGCGTCATCTGGTCGCTGTTCAGTGCGGCCATCGTCTCCACCGTCAGTTCCCCTCCGACGGACGCCATGATAGCGTCTACAAACACCTTCAGGAAGGCATCCATACCTTCCTCGGCCGCCTGTTGCAGCCGTGCGTCCTGAATCTTCACTTCTACCATATGCTTCTTTTTAGTGTGCAAAGGTACTGAAAGTCGGGCGAAGAACAAAGGGAAAGAAGAAAAAAGTGGAAGTAAGGAGTCAAGCACCCCGGCAACCCTCGTTTCGAAACATGCCGACTTTCATGGATTGAAAAGCCGACTTTCATGGATTGAAAAGCCGACTTTCATGGATTGAAAAGCCGACTTTCATGGGTTGAAAAGCCGACTTTCATGGGTTGAAAAGCCGACTTTCATGGATTGGAAAGCCGACTTTCATGGGTCGTACACAGCAGAACCGGCCCCGTCATATACTCATAACGAGGCCGGTTCCGTTGTATACTCGTACTTTTAGAATACGTAAGCGATGCCGACACCGATGGTCAACCAGTCAATGTTCGACTGGTACTTCACCTCGGCATTCACCTTCATGCTATTGCCCAGGTAGTACTCAATGCCGCCGCCCAGGTTGATTCCCAGACCTGAATCAGAAGTCTTTTCACCCAAGGCCTTGAGAGCCTCCTTGAAATCACCGGTCCAGGCCAGTGTCTCGTAGGCCAGACCTACTGCAGGATAGAAGTTGCAGCTGGGGGCCAGCTGGAACAGGTAGTGGAAGTTCACGTCAACGTCGTACTCTGCCAGGTAGTCCTTGGGGAAGTAGTAGTTGAAGGCCACCTCACCGCGGATGTTCTTGACGAACTCGTTCTGATACTTTGCACCGATGCCGATGGGGCTGTAACCCGACTTCGTGCCGAGGTTGACGCCTACGCCTACTGCCTGTGTGCCACTCTGAGCCATTGCAGCGACTGACATCATCAGCACGACTGCCATCATAACTAATTTTTTCATGTTGTTAGTTAATTTTACTTGTATCCCGGGACACCCCTGCCGAAACGTTGTTGTTTTGTGTTTTATTACTGGCAGACATACGGAAAAAGACGCAGGTGTCTGTTCTTTGCCTACCCCCCTTGGTCACGGGCCTTCGCATTGCCCCTCCGCTACAGGATAGACGCATGAAAACGTCCTCTTTGTATGTAAGACCGTCATCGCCTACCTCCATGGGCAGACTCACGATAATGCAAAGATAGTGAAAAAAAGCTATCCGGCAAACATTTTCCCATTTTTTTTACGGGGATAGCCGAAAAAACGGGATGGGTGTTTGTGACCCATCCCGTTTGAATGTTAGTTGTTGACGC
>CAMHIM010000015.1 GCA_946185225.1 uncultured Prevotellaceae bacterium | reverse complement strand
GATTGCATCGCTCCGAAGTGCTAAATTCTTGCCATTTTTCTTTACATTCCCATCCCGAAGCCATCTGCACGCCGTTAAAAAAACCTATCTTATTTTCCTATCGATATGAATTCCCTTTTCTCATTGATGGTATAATAAGGATTTTCCTGATTCAGACGGATGTGTGTCAGGCAATCACAATTTTTGAATACCTCCTTACCAATTTTGCGCATAGATTTAGGTAGATTGATAGAATAAAGGTGCTTGCAATAGGAAAAGGCATAATTGCCCATTTCCGATGTGCCCTCAGGAATTGTAACGGAAAGAAGCGTGTTGCACGATGTGTAGGCATTATGTCCTATCCTGGTTGTTGTGGCCGGCAGTCTCACGGCAAGAAGATTTTCGCATCCGCTAAAAGCCGCATTTCCCACCTCCTGCAGGCCATCATGGAACACTGCATAATTGAGATTACGGCAACGATAGAAGGAACGGTTTCCTATTCGTTTCAATGTTCGTGGCGCTACGAAGTGTGACAGATTGTTGCAGTCAGAGAATGCGGTATCAGGCAATGCCTCCATCTCAACCTGTTCCATGTCGATAGTGCGGAGCAGGCCTTTTTTCGACATCTCCTGAAGAGTGAAAAAGTCTATGCCATTCATTTTCCCCTTCAGCTTGATGTGGCGGGTAGTAAGCCGCTCTTCTGGTGTGAGAAGTTTTACAAGGGTGCCAGCCTCGTTGACTGTAACCTCTTTCGTTACTGCTTGATAACTGCTGTCAGCAACATCAACCAGCATCCAATGTTGCTGACCATAACCTCCCAAATCGCTTAATTCGTAGTAACCGTTGTCATTGCCACCCCATCCCATGTTTACATGTACCTTGGCATTCTTGCATCCATCAATGATAAACAGATGTCCTTCTCCCTTTTTGTTGATTCCTCGATAGAGAACAGGTCTTCCTGCCTTCAGTTCCGAGAAAATAAGCTGTCGGTACAGGCTGTCCCGCTTAGGTGTTTCAAAATCAGAACGGTTGTAGATGCTCATGTAGTTGCTATATCCGAAGAGACGTTTCATCGCACCCATAATATACGAAAGTGAAGTACTGCTCCATTTGTCGCCATACTCGGTAAAGGATGATACACCGCAGTCGCTGATGAGCTTCGCTACAGCAACGATTTCCTCTTTCTGCACGTTAGAAGTCAGTGAGTGGAACATCAGGCTCCAGTCATATTCGTATTTCCCATCAGGACTCATTGACGGATAGCGGTGATAGTTCACCACCTGAGCCATGGCCACAGATCCACAGCCAGCCAACTTGTAAGTATTCTCACCATTACTGTTGTCTGTCTCAGGGCATAGCAGGTTGAATGGGTAATGTTGTCCCCACTGAGTCTTTATGAGGGGTTTTACCTCTTCTGGAAAGACATATTGTGACAAAACGACTGACGAATCCCTGACAGCCTCATCGGCAATCACTACAGGAAGAGGCTCGGTGCCAGCATAGTCCATCCAAGTGCGTTCTGCGTAATATTTTGGCCACCATCCTTTGGCTTTTGCCGCAGCCACCTGTGAAGAGGTCATCGTATTCCGATCATTGGCATCGTGTCTGACACATAGTTCTGCCTTGGTGACGATTGGCAGATTCTTTATCAGAGAATCCATTGTCGCACTATTGAACTGATTGCGCCAACAGCGTATCCGTTCGAGTGCAGTACATCCTGACGTGTTAAGCTCTGTCAGAGAATTGCCGCCACACATCAGGAATCGCATAGCTTCATTTTTTGAGACGTCAAGTGAGGTTAGCTGGTTCCATTCCACCCTTAGATATACCAATTCCTTGTTTTTCGAGACATCGATGTACTGGACTTGGTTCTTGTCTAAGTTAAGGCTTTCCAATGCCGTAAAGTATTCTATTCCCTTCAGGTCATGAATGTTTTTGTTTGACACATTCATCTCCGTAATGTCAGCAATCTCCTTTTCTGTCAACATCCCGTCTTTGCCGTAAGGTTGCGACAATATCCAGTTGCGGAAATTCACGTCAGGGAAGTTTTTCTCATTTATCTCAACGTCCGCCCATACTGCCTGACATATTGTTGTCATAAGCATAAAAATGACGAACTTTGCTTTTATATAGTTACTTTTCATATTCCCATTTTCTAAACTTTTACGATTAAGTCATGCTCTTTAGCACTTCTTAAATTTGTTGCAAATTTAGAAAATTCTTCAACAACTTCAAAAACTTTTGCTACTTTTTGAACGTTTCTACTTCCCGTCGGCGGTTTCTGCGGTGTAGAAAATAACAGAATCCTTAATAAAATACGATTAACTTTGCAGCTGGATTGCAAATTATTTTTCGTACTTTTGCATCCAAGAAATAAAGAATTGATGATGACAACACTGATTATAGGACTGTTGATTCCGCTGTTGGGCTTTGTCCTGATGATGGTGCTCGACGTAGTATTAGGATAATATATAGAATAACGTAACGTATAGATGCAGGACGTTCAACGGACATACATAGCCATTGACTTGAAGTCGTTTTACGCTTCAGTCGAGTGTGTGGACAGAGCTCTTGACCCACTGACCACAAACCTCGTGGTGGCCGATGTCAGCCGTACTGAGAAAACCATCTGCCTGGCCGTCTCTCCCAGCCTGAAAGCCTATGGCATTGGTGGCCGTGCGCGATTGTTCGAGGTGGTACAGAAAGCGCGCGAATTTAAATTCGACTACATCGTTGCACCGCCACGCATGGCCCACTATATTGAGGTCAGCAGCAGGGTCTATAGTATTTATTTGAAGTACATTGCCCCTGAGGATATTCACGTCTATTCCATCGACGAAGCATTCATGGATGTTACCAACTATCTGCGCACCTATAAAATGTCTGCCCACCAGCTGACCATGACCATGATACGCGATGTGCTCTCACAGACGGGCATCACGGCGACAGCCGGCATTGGCACAAATATGTATCTGGCCAAGGTGGCGATGGATATTGTAGCCAAGAAGATGTCTGCCGACAAAGACGGCGTGCGCATTGCTGAACTCGACGAGATGACCTACCGCCGTGAGCTCTGGGACTATCGGCCCCTCACCAAGTTCTGGCGTGTGGGTCGAGGCATTGCCAACAAACTGGCACTGTATGGTATCGACACCATGGGCAAGATAGCCCGTCTCTCGCAGCAGAACGAGGAATTGCTCTACAAGCTGTTTGGCGTCAATGCCGAACTGCTTATCGACCACGCCTGGGGATGGGAGCCCTGCACCATCGAAGCCGTCAAGGCCTATCGTCCCGAAACCAACAGTTTCAGTAGCGGTCAAGTGTTGCAGGAACCCTACACGTTCAAGAAAGCCCGTGTAGTTATTCTGGAGATGGCCGAGGGAATGGCCCTCAATTTGGTGTCGAAGCGCATGGTCACCGACCAACTCGTGCTTACCGTTGGCTATGATGTAGAGTGCCTGACAAGACCGGAGATACGAGAAAAGTATCATGGTGAGATTACCAGCAATTATTATGGCAAGCTTGTTCCCAAACATGCACATGGAACATCGAGTTTCGACAAGCCAACTTCCTCTTCTCGCATGATTATGGATGCTGCAGCAGCCCTGTTTGACCGGTTGGTCAACTCAGATTTGCTCATCCGACGCCTGAACCTCTGCGTCAATCACGTCGTGCCAGAGTCTACACTCGCCGCACTGCCAAAGCAGCCTCAGCAACTCGACCTGTTCACCGACTACAAAGCCCTGGAAAAGTTGCGTCAGGAAGAGCAGGTCCACCTCGACAAGGAACGTCGTCTGCAGGAGGCACAGTTGAAAATCAAACGTCGCTTTGGCAAGAACGCTATTCTCCGTGGCCTGAACTACGAGGAAGGAGCCACCGCCAAGGAGCGCAACGCACAGATAGGAGGACACAAAGCATGAGTAACTACGACGATATCATCCACCTACCCCATCACGTATCGAAGCGTCATCCTCAGATGTCGATGTGGAACCGTGCTGCCCAGTTTGCCCCCTTTGCGGCCCTCGCCGGCTATGAAGATGCCATTCTGGAGTCGGCAATGGAGAACGAAAGCATGTATAAAGAAAAATAGAAGAAAATGAATATCGAGCAAGTACGAGAATACACGTTGTCACTCCTTGGTGTGACCGAAGACCAGCCGTTTGGCGATGACATTATCACCTTCCGGCTGGAAGGAAAGATATTTGTTTGTCTATGGTTAGGTGGTGGCAAATATGACATGAAGGATTCTGTGTCAAGACTTGCCCTAAAACTGGCACCAGAGAGAAATGAGGAATTGAGGGCTCTGTTCTCGGCAGTGACACCCGCTTATCACTGGAACAAGAAGCACTGGAGCGACGTATATTATGAGCAACTGGACGACTCGCTGGTCATGGAATGGATTAAAGAGTCATATCATCTTGTAGCATCGAAACTCCCTAAGAATGTCCGACAAAAATACAAATAATGAAGAAACTCTGTCACTACATATCTGAATACATGGGCGTGCTGGTGCTTGCAGTTGCTTTGCTGGCATTAGTATTCCCCAGCGTGCTGCAACAAATACGGGTGACGGTCATTAACTACCTGCTGGGCGTTGTGATGTTCGGTATGGGACTGACGCTCAACTTACAAGACTTCAAAATAGTGTTCAGTCGTCCCAGGGATGTGATTATCGGTTGTCTGGCACAGTTCACTATTATGCCGTTGCTGGCATGGGGGCTGACTCGGCTTTTTATGCTTGACGAGGCACTGGCTCTTGGCGTGGTGTTGGTAGGCTGTTGTCCTGGAGGCACAGCCTCGAATGTAATTACCTATTTGGCGAAAGGCGATCTGGCATTGTCGGTAGGAATGACTGGTGTTTCCACTTTGTTGGCTCCGTTCATAACACCTCTGCTGACATGGGCACTGGCTGGAAAGAGTATCAATGTCGATACAGTGGGCATGCTACTGAGCATACTCTGGGTAGTCATCCTGCCTATCCTCGTGGGATTGATTGTCAAATGGCTATGGCCCAAGTTCACGGAAAAAACTACGGACTATCTTCCTGCTTTCTCATCGGTTGCCATTGCCTTTATTGTTGCTATCATCATTTCCGCCAATGCCAATAAGCTGATGGCTGGTGGATTGGTTATCGTTGTGGTCGTTATGCTTCACAACATCTGCGGACTTAGCCTTGGTTACCTAATCGGGACACTGCTTGGCTTGTCTGAAGCAAAGAAAAGAGCAATATCCATTGAGGTCGGCATGCAGAACTCAGGACTGGCAAGCAGTTTGGCTACTATACATTTTGCCGCTTATCCCTTGGCTACGATTCCAGGAGCCATCTTCAGTGTATGGCATAATATCAGCGGAGCCTTAGTCGCTTACTTATATCGTAAGAAATCAACAACATCATAACGCGAACCAGCATATGCCAGTACTATGTGGCACAGATTAAGATGTGGCAATACAATTGAGGTAGTATGAAAAAAGTACGAATCACAGCTATACGTCAGACAGTTTACCCTGATTTGATGGTAAGATATGAAAACCCCATCAAGCATACATGTGATATACGGGAGGGACAACAATGGATATCTGAGAATGGCGAATGTCCGGAAGGAATATGCCCTTCCGCATGGAATTCCATGCGGGAGTTCGTAGAATCCTTAGCTCTAGGCAAAGGAAACTTCTATGATGGATGGATGAAGAATCCCATGAGTGCAATGATCAGCTGCAACGATGGCTTCCGCCCGTTCAGTTTCTATATAGAGGTGATTGACTAATGGCATAACATACAAATGCAGGATGCCTTACTGACCTGTGCCACAGGGGGCTTTCCCGTAAGGTGGTTCGCCTATCGCCAACCGACGAGTTTCCTTCCTTGCCTCTCTCCATTTCGGATAGTATTTATCCATCAGCGCATGGAAACGGGCATTATGGCTGGGTTCTAACAAGTGACATAGTTCATGAACTACGACATGCTCGACACACCAATCTGGTAACAACAGCAGATAGGTAGAGAAACATATGCTACGCTCCTTCACGTTACACATACCCCAACGGGATATCATCGGCTTAATACGAATAGTAGACGGACTTACCCCCATCACCCTTGCATACCGTTCTGTCATATGTTCCGTCAACGCCCGAACCTTTTCCGTTGCCTCTGCCTTCTGAGCTTTGGTAGACAATGGCAGTTGATTGAAGAACGCCGCCCGCTGACTCTGTCGCTCAACAGTCTTCCTTCTCGCTTCGGCTATCCATTCCAGATGCTGGCTGATAAACGCTTCCACCTCCTTTTTCGACATACCAATAGGAGCCGACACATGTACGTCACCGTTCCTGACGATGCGCATCGACAACCTGCTTGTCCGTCTGTATGTCAATTGTATTGTCATATTCTTTTATGCCGTATTTCTATGAATTCTAAGCGTGCTGCGTTGAAGGGCAAGAGAGGCTCTCAGCAAACCGCCTCACAGACCTGCTGCAGAGCCTTAGTCAGTAGGGAACGGGGACAAGCGAGATTGATGCGGAGATAGGAACTGCCGCTGGGGCTGTACTCGGTGCCTGGGGTGAACCACACGTGGGCCCGTTCACGCAACAGGAGACTCAAGTTCTGCGAAGAGGGAGCTATGGCTGCGCAGTCGACCCAAGCGAGATAGGTGCCTTCCATGCGGGTGACGCGGACCTGCGGCAGGTACTGCTCCAGGAAGCTGCAGAGCAGCTGGTAGTTACCGTGGATGTATTCCATCAGCTGGCGCAGCCATTCCTCGCCTTCGGGTGTATAGGCGGCTTGCAAGGCATCAATACCAAAGGGGTTGACGTCGCAGGTCTCGTTGATATTGATGCGACGGTCCACGCGGCGGCGGACAGCGTTGTCAGCTATGGTAATGTTGGCTATCTGTAGCCCTGCTATGTTAAAACTCTTGCTGACCGAGGTGCAGACGGCACAGTGGGGGGCATACTCAGGACGAAGGCTGGCAAAGGGGGTGTAGCGGTATCCCGGCATGACAAGCTCGTTGTGTATTTCGTCGCTGATGACGAAGACATCGTGCTTCATGCAGATGTCACCCATGCGGCGAAGCTCCTCTGGCGTCCACACACGTCCGACAGGGTTGTGGGGGTTGCAGAGCAGGAACACCTTCACATCGTTGTACACGATTTGGCGTTCAAAGTCGTCGAAATCGGGTTCGAAGCGACAGTCTCGGCAGATGAGAGGGCTCTCCACCAGTACATTGCCGGCATTGCGTAGACAGGAGTAGAAACAGTTATAGACGGGGGTCTGTAGGAGCACCCTGTCTCCCGGCTGGGTAATGCTCTGCAGGATGGCGGCTATGGCAGGTATGACACCAGTGGTGTAGAGCATGTGCTCACGTTTCATGGACCATCCGTGGCGGCGGCTGAACCAGTTGATGACGGACAGGTAGTAGGCCTCGGGCACCTGGACATAGCCGAAGATGCCATGATCCAGGCGGCGCTGCAGGGCTTCGATGATGAAGGGGGCTGCCCGAAAGTCCATATCGGCCACCCAAAGGGGCAGCATGGCAGGGTCGTTGGCGGCATCCCATTTCAAACTGTCGGTGCCGCGGCGGGGAACAATTTCGTCGAAGTTGTAGGTCATAAGCAATACATGGTGCTATTGAATGTCAATGATGCAGTCGGCGGGAGCCTTCTGATTCTGGTCGAAGATAATCTGGCCTATGGAGCCGCGCACGACGATGTGGCCGGAGGTGGGGTTCTTGATGCTGGGGACAGACCCGTTGATAGTGGCACGGACAGTGCTGTACTCGAAGCCCAAGTTGCAGTTAGTGCCCAGCGTACAATCCTCCAGCACCAGATTCTTGCAGTAGCAGAGGGGCTGTTCACCAGTGATGTGGCAACGCACGAGACGCAGGTTGCGGGAGTACCAGCCAAGGTACTCGCCGTTAATCTCGGAATCATAGATGGTAACGTTCTCCGACTCCCAGAAGGCATCCTTAGTATTAAGCAGGGCATTGCGTATCTCTACGTTACGGCTGTACTGGAACGAGTAGTTGCCATCCTGCCGGTAATGGTCAATGCGGACGTCGCTGGTATGCATGAAGAGGTAGTCGCAGTTGGCTATGCGACAGTCCTCCATGTCCACATGGTCGCAGTCCCACAGCATTTCCTGTCCGTCGGTGAACTCGCAGCGGCAGAGTGTGATACCGGACACGCGGCGAAACATTTTGGGGGCCTCCACACGGCAGTCGGTCATGCGGCAGTCGCGGCTGTACCATACGGACGAGCGCGCCGAGGGCACGAAGAGGCACCGCTGCACATCGAAGCCAATACATTCCCACAGAACGTACTTGCCCTCGAAGCGACAGTCCAGCGCCTCGATGTTACGAGTTTCCTTGATACTTGATTCGCCCACGTGGATGGTAACGTCCTCCAGCCGGAGGTCATGTTCGCGGTACAGAGGACGCTCACCGCCAAATTCCTTGTTCTTTATAATCTTCATATTCTTAACTACTTAACTTAATTAACTTCTCAACCTTTTCAGTTTCAGCCTCATCAGGAAGATGATGCCACGGACGGTGAGCTCAATACACATAGCCAGCCATACGCCCTTGAGCCCCATGGTACGGGCCAAGACGGCGGCCAGCGGGATGCGTACCAGCCATATGCTGCCCAGGTTCATTAGGCAGGGCACCAGCGTGTCGCCCAGTCCCATGAAGACGCCATAGACGACAATGGAAGCGCCATACATGGGTTCGGCAAAAGCCTCGATGCGCAGGGCGATGATGCCGCCAGCCTGTACGCCCGCATCGGGTGTCATCATTTGCATCAGCTCCGGTGCCGCCCAGTACATCACCACTCCCAACATACCCATGACAGCCATTCCGAGACCTACCGTGAGAACAGAGAACGAGCGGATAAGGTCTTCACGCCCAGCCCCATAGCTCTGGCCTATCAGCGTGGTGGCTGCTTCGCCGATACCGTAGCCGGGCATGTAGCACAGGCTCTCTACGACGATGCCGATGGTGTTGGCGGCAATAGCCACTGGGCCCAATGGAGCAACAATAAGCGTGCTTACTATCTGAGCACCGCAGAACACCACATGCTCAACAGCCATTGGCAGACCTATCTTAAGACTGCGTCTGATGGTCATAGCCTGAAGGCCGAAAGCGGGAAGACTCTGCCCTGCCAGGCGGAGCTCAGGACAACGCGTAACAAGATAGGCAAAGGAGCACGCCGCAGTGATGACTGCAGCGACAGTGGTGGCAAGAGCAGCTCCCACCACGCCCCAAAGGGGTATGAACAGCAGGTTAAACAACACGTCGAGAGCAGCCATCATGACGCCCAGCAGCATGGGAATCTTCATGTTGCCGGTACTGCGTAGCATGCCGTTCGACAGAAACAGCAGCTGCATGACGGGCACCGTAAGGCTCCACACGAGGAAGTACTTCGACGACAGTGCAGCCACCTCATGCGTACCACCCAGCACTTTGGGCCACCACGAATGGATGCTGACGCAGAAGAGGGATACGAGCACGCCCAGCGACAGACACACCAGCAGGGCCTGACGCAGCGTCTCGCGCGCCTCGCAATTCTCCTTCGCTCCTATCTGATGGGCCGTCAATACGCTGAAGCCCGCACCTATCGATGCCGTCAGTCCGCCGAAAAGCCAACAGGTAGTCGAAACAAGTCCTACGGAGGCAGTGGCAGTAGCACCCAACTGACCCACCATCATGGTGTCAATGTACTGCATGACGATGGTGCTCAGCTCTCCAAGTATGGCAGGCATACTGAGCCAAAGCACTATGTTCAGCTTGTCGCATCGGCTCATCGTGACGCCATCGCGCAGTTGCTGCAGCAGTTGTTGCTTACGTCCCATTAGTTCCGTTACTATCGTTTACTTCTGTCCGTCCACTATCCGCACATCATCCGTCGGAGCCTCATGCCCCAGCAGAAAGCGGTCGATGAAGGCCTGGACCTCGGGCCACTGGCGTTCGGGCAGCTGGCAGTGACCGTGACCGCCGACGATGCTCCATCCCATGCGGTCAGCAATGCCAAAGCGCTCCCAAACCTTACGGGCCGCTACTGCTGACGACAGCATGGAGGCGTCTGCCAGCCACTCATAGTCAGGATTACCCAGCAGGAGCAGCGCACGCGGACACACCATAGCACAGAGCTCGTGCTGGTCGTAGGGCAGCCGATAGACGGAATCACCGCGGAAGTTCTCGCGCTGGCTCTCCAGAAACCAGTGATAGTCGGTCTTATCGATATCTTCCAGATTCCTGCCTTCCAGCGTTAACTCGTGCGACGTGCGCCACGCTGCCGCACCGCCACCGCCAGGCTCCTGTGCTATGGTCAGTGCCACACGCTCATCGAAGGCACCGCAGTAGAGGGCCATCTTGCCGGCATACGAGCAACCCGTCACACCGATACGACTCATGTCTATCTTCGTCACCTCTGGGCCCAGCAGCTGCAGACCGTCAATGAGGCGGCTCAACCCCCACGCCCACTCGCTGTAGGCTCCATTGGCCGTCAGGTCGGGGTACAGCTGGTCGAACGGATGCTCACCGCGTTCGTGATGACTTCCCCACTGTCCGTAGTCGTTGACCTGCTTCTCATGGAAGGTCATGATGGCTATGGGACGATTGTCGAACAATTGGCGCGGCAGCGATACGCGGCTGGTGCCTATCATCAGAGCGTAAGGCGGCTGACCTGTCTTCGGATAACGTATCTCGGAGTGCAGCGTCAGACTCCCGCAATCGGTACGAACCTCCACGACAAGGGCGGTATCTCCCTCCATGCAGGCCGACACTTGGCCGGGGCTCACGGCAGGTTTGGATCCGATGCCGTAGTGCTGTATCATGTGGCCGATGTTGCTGCGGCGGCGGGACCATTCGGCAAAGTTGCCTACACCCTCTAGGGGGTCGGGGAGCTCACGTACGACGGGAAGGTCGCACGGTTTGGGCATGAGGGACTTCTCGTAGTGGCTGCCGGTATTCTCTACGGAATAAACCATAGGTAACTGCTGACTTTGAGCCCGTCCCGTCATAGCAGCGAGACTCAGCAAGAGGGCTATTGCTTTGGTTGTCATAGGACGAATTGTTGTTATTGTTAAGAGTTCAACAGCCACAGCACGCATCAACGTGAACCGATGTACAGGAAAAACATGCCTAGCAACACCAGCGTCAGGTCGACAGCCTTCGCCCGCAGGTTGCGCTCATGAAAGAACCACGCACCGAAGAGAAAACTGACAACCACCGAGCCGCGACGCACCATAGAAACGATGCTGATCATGGCGTCAGGAAGCGACAACGAGTAGAAGTAGAGGAAGTCGGCCGTGGATAGGAACAGACTGACGCCGATGATGCTCCACGACCAGTGGAACGGCGTAGAGGACTTGCGCTGGGGCCACCACAACAGCAATAGCATAATGCCCATCATGAAACACTGGTAGATATTATACCACGACTGCACCAGCATACGGTCGAGCCCAATGCCACCATTTTCCACAGGCGTCATCAAGTACTTGTCATAGAGACCGCTGACAGCACCCAACGCCGCCGCCCCGACTATCATATAGATCCAGTGGTCGTGCTTGAAGTCAATACCCTCTTTCTTGCTGCTGCGGCTCAGCATGAGAAACGACGTCACCGCCAGTGCAACACCTATCCACTGCCACACATTCAGTCGCTCACCGAATACCAGCAGTGCTCCCACCAGCACCATCACGGGACGCGTGGCGTTGATGGGACCGACAATGGTGAGCGGAAGGTGCTTCATGCCGAAATAGCCCAGTATCCAGCTCGAAAGCACAATGACGGCCTTCAATACTACATAGCGGTGCACATCCCAGCCACCGGAGGCTACGTGGAACACGCTGCCGTCCAGCAGCGGTGTACTGCCGCTCAGCACAATGAAGGGAAGAAAGACAAGAGAAGAGAACAGCGTGTTGAGGAACAACACGGGGACTACCGCATTGTCCTTCAGCGCCTGTTTCTTCAGGGAGTCATAACACCCCAAGAGGGCTGCCGACAGGAATGCTAATATCAGCCAAAACATAATCTACGGTTCCTAAATAACAATCTCTTACATATGTTTAATAAATAATCTCTTCCAAGAACAACGCATTGCCAGGCATCGACTCGCCCGCCTCCGTACGTCGCTTTCCTTCCACCACCCGACGGAAATCGTCCAGCGTCAGGCGTCCCCTACCCACCTCAATCAGCGTACCCACCACCGCCCGCACCATATTGCGCAGAAAGCGGTTGGCGGTGATGCGGAAGTACCACTCTCCGGGAGCTGTCTGCACCCAGTGAGCCTCCGTCACACGGCAGAGTGTCGTCTTCACATCGGTATGACTCTTGCAGAATGCACCGAAGTCGTCATATTGCATCAGTACTTCAGCAGCCTCGTTCATCTTATTGAAATCCAGTGGGTAATGCAATTCACAGGAGTAAAAAGAAAGGAAGGGATTCTTGCGTTGGTGGACGTAATAATGATAGGTACGGCTGATGGCGCTAAAGCGGGCGTGAAGGTCGGCAGCAACCGGTTCAACCCGGCTGACGGCGATGTCGCGCGGCAGCAGCCGGTTGAGTTTGTAGGCCAGCAGCGGACCGTCGACGGGAACCTCCGTATCGAAGTGGGCCACCATCATACGGGCATGTACGCCAGCATCGGTGCGCCCTGCTCCCGTAACTTCTATCGGGGTGCGCAGGAGGGTGGACAGTGACTGCTGCAACACCTCCTGAACGGAGATGCCGTTAGGCTGTATCTGCCAACCGTGATAGCGGGTTCCGTCGTAACTGAACGTCACAAAATACCTCATGGTGTCCTGATCCTGGAAACGCTACTTGACGAGGTTACCCAGGATGTCGCGGGTAAGTTCCTTTGTAATGGTTCGCGTAGCGGCGCTGGTGGCGTTCTTCACCACACGCTCCTTGGCCGACGTGCGCGTCTTGCTCTGCTTGCCCGACACTTTATTACTCACCCACGTACCAAGCAGCGTGGCGAGTGTGGAGGTGATGGCTGTCAGCACGGCCGACAACACCTTGCCCATAACGCCTTTTTTCTTCTTCGGTTCCTTCTCGACGTCCTTTCCAACTTCCTTCTCAGCCTGGGCTGCTTTGCGGGCATCTTCCTCTTCAGCCTTCAACAGCTCATAGGCACTCTCTCGGTCTACGGGCGTATCGTACTTGCCGTAGATGCGACTCTGCCGGATAATGTCGGCACGCTGGCCTTCAGTAACGGCACCTATCTGCGACAGCGGGAACAGAATCTTGGCACGCTCCACCATACCAGGAGCTCCCTTCTCGTCAAGGAAACTGACCAGTGCCTCACCTGTTTCGAGGTTCATGATAGCCTCGTCAGTCTTGAAGTCAGGATTGGGGCGGAAGGTGTCGGCAGCAGTCTTCACGGCCTTCTGGTCCTTCGGCGTATAGGCGCGCAAGGCGTGCTGCACGCGGTTGCCTAACTGCCCCAGAATATTCTCGGGAATATCCGTCGGGCTCTGCGTGATGAAATAGATACCGACACCCTTAGAACGGATGAGGCGGATGACCTGTTCTATCTTGTCAAGCAGCGCTTTCGAGGTATCCGTGAAGAGCATATGGGCCTCGTCGAAGAAGAACACAAGTTTTGGCAGAGACAGGTCACCTACTTCAGGCAGGTTAGAGTAAAGTTCGGAGAGTAGCCACAGCAAGAAAGTTGAATAGAGTTTGGGCTGCATCATCAGTTTGTCAGCAGCCAGCACACTCATCACGCCCTTGCCGCCTTCTGTCTGCAACAGGTCGTTGATGTCGAACGACGGTTCTCCGAAGAACTTGTCGGCCCCTTGATTTTCCAGTTGCAGCAGGGCACGCTGAATGGCACCGACGGAAGCGGTGGAGACGTTGCCGTACTTCGTTGTGTACTCCTTGGCATGTTGCGACACCCAGTCAAGCATGGAGCGGAGGTCCTTCAGGTCCAGAATGAGCAATCCGCGCTCGTCGGCAATGCGGAACACGATGTTCAGCACGCCGTCCTGCGTCTCATTGAGTTCCAACAGACGCGACAGCAGTTGCGGTCCCATCTGCGAGACGGTGGCACGCATGGGATGTCCCTGCTCACCATAGACGTCATAGAAGCGGACGGGACAACTCTGGAACTCGGGATTCTCGATACCAAACTCCGGGAGACGCTTCTCTATGAAGCCACTCAGTTTGCCTATCTGGGAGATGCCGCTGAGGTCACCCTTCATATCTGCCATAAAGCAAGGGACACCTGCCTGGCAGAATGTTTCGGCCATCACCTGTAGCGTGACAGTTTTTCCTGTGCCTGTGGCACCTGCTATGAGTCCGTGACGGTTGGCCATCTTTCCCTGAACCGACAATGCCCCCTTGGAGCAATGGGCTACGTATAGCCCTCTTTCCTGATTGTACATAAGCGTTCCCTATTTTATTGATTCTGCCAACAAAAGTAAACATTTTTTTGAAGAAAGAGACACAAAAAAGGAAAAAATTAGCGTTTCACCTCTTTTTTATGTACCTTTGCCGACAAAAGACATCATTATGATTTTCTACTTCTCAGGAACAGGCAACACAAGATGGGCTGCAGAGACGCTGGCCCAGGCAACGGGCGAACGGCTGCTCTTCATTCCCGACGAGCTGAAGGGTGACACCACCTACGCGTTAGCGGAAGACGAACGCATCGGCTTCTGTTTCCCCGTCCACGGGTGGCAGCCGCCACACATCGTCAGGCTGTTCGTCAAACGGTTAGTACTCACTACCGCCGCCCCCAGCCTGCGGCAGCACTACTGCTATGCCGTGTGTACGTGTGGCGACAACGTCGGACAGACGATGGACATCTTCAACAGCGAACTGCGCACCATTGGGCTTGAGACCAACAGCGTTCTTTCCCTTGTCATGCCAGAAAGCTACGTCTGCCTACCGTTCATGTACACCGATACGCCAGAGAAAGAGCAAAGGAAAATTGTCGCCGCGAGAGAGCGGCTGGAGGTATTCTGCCAGCAGGTCTGTCGGCGGGAGAAGGGAATCCACGAACTGGTGAAGGGCGCAACGCCCCGGCTCTGCTCCTACGTCATCGGAGAGTACTTCAACAAACGGATGATTACAGACAGGAAATTCACCGTCGACGGGGATGTCTGCATCCATTGCGGAAAGTGTGCCCAAGTGTGCCCCGTCGGCGATATCGAATTTGATGAAACTCCATCATGGAAAAATGATAGCAGCTGTACCTGTTGTCTCAGCTGCTATCATCATTGTCCCGTCCACGCCATCAACTACGGGAAGATTACCCGGAAGCGCGGACAATACTATTTCGGCCATTAGAAGGGAAGGTCGTCAGCACTACCTTCTCCGGCTGGCTCCTGAGCAGGAGGGAACGGAGCGGCCTGAGGGGCAGAGAAGGGAACACCACCCTCTGGGGCCGGCTGGGGAGCAGCCTGTCCGCGTACTACGTTGAAGGCACGGACATCATTGAACCAACGGCCGTTATACTCGTGAGCATCAATGTCGAACTGAACCGTCAGGTCCTCGTTCTGCTGAATGTTAAACTGTCGGATGCGGTCCTCACCAAAAACACGGAAGACACACTTGCGGGGATACTGACCGGGCACCTCAATGACATAGTCTTGAGACATCCAGCTGTTACCCGTACGCTGAGAAGTACCGCTCTGTGCCGGTAATACGGCAATAATTCTACCAGTTAATTCCATAATCTTATAATGTAAAAAATGTTGCTTTCTCTGAATTCGATGGCGAAAGTACTAAAAATAGTTGGGAAAAACACATTTTTTCATCAAATATTTTTCGAATGTCACACTTTTTATGTATTTTTGTACTCCAATTAAGACTAAAAACGAATTAACATAATTATGAGGTTTACATTATCAAGCACAGCGCTAAGCAGTCGCATTGCGGCTTTGTCAAGAGTTATCAACAGCAAGAACTCACTCCCCATTCTGGGTGACTTCGTCTTTGACATTCAGGGAAACAACCTGACGATTACTGCATCTGACAGCGAGAACACCATGTACATGACTATGGAGCTCATTGAGACCGACGGAGACGGACAGTTCGCCATCAACAGCCAGAACCTCCAGGAAGCTGTCAAGGGGTTCTCGGAGCAGCCCATCACCTTCGACGTCAACCAGAACGAGAACATTGCCAAGATTAGCTACCAGAACGGTCTGTTCTCTCTGCCCGTCGAGAATGCCGACGAGTATCCACAGCCACAGCAGGTGAGCGAGAGTGCCACCACCATCACCATCCCCAACGTACTGCTGGCTGACAACATCAACCGCACCCTCTTTGCTACCGCACAAGACGAGTTGCGTCCCGTCATGAACGGAATCTACTTCGACCTGACGCCCGACTGCCTGGCCGTTGTCGCCAGCGACGGTCACAAACTGGTACGCAACAAAATCTATACTATCAAGAGCGACACCCCCGCCTCCTTCATCCTACCCAAGAAACCGGCCGGGCTGCTGAAGAACCTGCTGGGAAAGGATGGCGGTGACGTCACCATCCGCTTCGATGAGCGCAATGCAGAAATCAACTACGGCACAGGAACCATCTCCTGCCGACTCATCGAAGGACGCTATCCGAACTACAATTCCGTCATTCCGCAGAACAACCCCAACGAGATCCGTGTAGACCGCAACGGACTGCTGGCTGCGCTACGTCGCGTACAGCCCTTCGCCAACGGCTCCAGCAACCTCGTCCGCTTCCACGTAGAGGGAGGCACTCTGCAGCTGGACGCTGAGGACTACGACTTCTCCAAGAACGCTACGGAGAAAATGTCCTGCGAGTACAACGGACAGGCTATGAGCATCGGCTTCAAAGGTTCCTCATTCATCGAAATCCTCAGCAACTTCGAGTGTCAGGAAGTCATCATTCAGCTGGCCGACCCCAGCCGCGCAGGACTGGTGCTGCCCTCTGAACAGCCCGAGGGACAGGACGTGCTGATGCTGATGATGCCCATGCTCATCAACGATTAACAGAAACGCCAAGAACTATACGGATTTTCAAGTCCAACACAACGGACGGGGAAATCCGTATAGTTGTATGAAAGAATACCCATCAAGACATGAGACTCAACCTACAGAAACCACTGGTCATCTTCGATCTGGAGACTACAGGACTCGACCTGGTCAAAGACCGCATCATACAGATTTCATATATCAAAGTTTTTCCCGACGGAAAGGAAGAACGCAATGACTACATCATAAACCCCGAACAGACCATCACCCCCGAAATCACGGCACTGACAGGCATCTCCAACGAGGACGTTGCAGGAAAGCCTACCTTCAGACAGCTGGCCAAGACGCTGAACGACGACTTCAAGGGATGTGACTTCGCCGGATTCAACTCGAACCACTTCGACGTTCCCTTGCTGGCAGAAGAATTCCTGCGCGCCGGCATCGACTTCGACTTCTCAAAGGCACGGCTCATCGATGTCCAGACCATCTTCCACAAGATGGAACGGCGCAACCTGGCTGCCGCCTACAAGTTCTACTGCGGCAGGAAGATGGAGGAAGACTTCAAGGCGCATCGTGCCGACCAGGACACGGAAGCCACCTACCGCGTACTCATGGGTGAGCTGGACAAGTATGCCCCCGGAGCCAACGAGGATCCCGAGAAGGTGCTGGAGAACGACATGGACATGCTGGCGGAGTTCTCGAAGACCAACAAGAACATCGACTTCGCAGGACGCATCGTATGGGCTGAGGTCAACGGAAAGGAAGTGGAGGTATTCAACTTCGGCAAGCACAAGGGACAGCCCGTCGCCGACGTGCTGCGCTTTGACCCTGGATACTACAGTTGGATACTGGCCGGCGACTTCACATACAATACCAAGCAGGTGCTTACCCGCATCCGACTGAGGGAAGCACAAAAATAACAAACGCAAGACAGAGAACGCATGATACGGACAACGGGAAAGACAGCAAGGACGGCAGCAAGATGTCTTACGGCATTTCTGCTGACGCTCTGTCCGTTTGCCGTCCCCTCCATTCAGGCGCAGGAGTTGCAGGCAAAAATCAATATCAACCACTCGAAGGTTCAGGGAACTGACGTCTCCGTATTCAACAACCTACAGCAGACACTTGAGCTGTTCATCAACGAACGGCAATGGACCGAGCTGCAGTTTCAGGAGAACGAGCGCATCGCCTGTACCTTCAACATTACCGTCAACAAATACAAGGCCAGCGAGAACCGCTTCGAGTGTACGGCAACCATACAGGCCAACAGGCCTGTCTACAACTCTGCGTACAACACCACCTTATATAATAATACAGACAAGAACTTCGACTTCGAGTTCGCACAGTTCGACCAGCTCAACTTCAACATCGATGCCGTGGACAACCAGTTGACGGCCCTTTTCGCCTACTATGCCTATCTCATCATCGGCATCAATTTGGACTCCTTCTCACCGATGGGCGGCACTGAGGTACTGCAGCAATGCATGTATCTTGTGAACAACGCGCAGAGTCTCAGTTTTGCAGGGTGGAAGTCGTTCGACGACTCACGCAACCGCTTCGCCATCATCAACGACTACCTGGACGAAGGGATGAAGCCTTTCCGACAACTGCAGTACGACTACAACAGACAAGGGCTGGACGAGATGGCGTCAAACGCCGAACGGGGACGCACCAACGTCTCCAAGGCGCTGGAACTGCTGAAGAAGGCCCACGAGGACAAGCCGTTGAGCATGCTCCCGCAAATATGGACGGACTACAAGAAAGAAGAACTGGCCAACATCTACAAGGGGAAAGGCACACCGAAGGAGAAGGAGAGTATCTACAACCTACTCTTCGCCATCAATGCATCACAGAACAACAGCTGGGAGAAAATCAAACAATAACATAATTACTACACTACATGAAAAAACTACTTCTACTATCCATGATGGCCGTTCTCATGTCCAAGACGGCAACAGCACAAGTGTTTGACTTTGACATGACGAAGCCACAGCCGGTATATACGGACGAGACGGGCTTCGGCTACGACGTGCTGCCGGCACCTGATTCCAAGAAGCCTGCGGAGCCCTGGTACTTCTCCGTCAAGGTGGCCGACGGCAACTATCGCGTCAAGGTGGTCCTCGGCGGGAAGAGAGCCGGCGAGACTACCGTAAGGGCCGAGGGACGGCGTCTGATGGTACACAACGTCGCCACCAAGAAAAAGCAGACAGCAGAGTTTGAGTTCACGGTGAACAAGCGTTCACCGCGCATCGACGACAAGACCCGCGTAAGAATTAAGGAACGCGAGAAGGACTATCTGGCGTGGGACGACAAGCTGACGCTGGAGTTCAACGGTGACGCCCCCGTGGTGAAGAGCATCCATATTGAGCGCGACAACAATGTGCCCACCATCTACCTCTGTGGCAACTCCACCGTCGTCGACCAGAACAACGAGCCCTGGGCCTCGTGGGGACAGATGATTACCCGCTGGTTCGGTCCGGAGGTGGCTATCTCGAATCATGCCGAAAGCGGACTGACGGCTCGAACGTTCATTGGCGCAGGCCGTCTGGACAAGATTCTGACAACGCTGAAGGCTGGGGACTACGTGTTCGTGGAATTCGGTCATAACGACGAGAAGGAGAAACGGCCGGGTGACGGCGCATGGTACCACTACACATACCAGCTGAAGATTTTCATTGACCAGGTGCGTGCCAAGGGGGCTGAGATCGTCTTCTGCACACCGACACAGCGCCGTCAGTTCAATGCCGACGGCAAGTCTATCCGTAATACCCACGGCCAATTCCCTGCCGCCATGAAGGTAGTGGCTGAGCGCGAGAAGGTGCCCCTGATAGACTTGAACAAGATGACGACCGACCTCTATCTGGCTGTTGGGCCGGAAGAGTCGAAGCACATGCTGGTACACTATCCCAAAGAACTCTATGGACGCGAACTGGCCGACAACACCCATTTCAACCCGTTTGGTGCCTACGAGGTCGCCAAGTGCGTTGTGATGGGCATGAAGCAGCTACAGCTGCCCATCGTGAAGTATCTGCGTCCTGAATGGCAGGACTTCAACCCCACCCAACCCGATGACTGGAAAACCTTCAAGTGGGCACCCTCAAGACTGAAGGACATTGTGAAACCTGACGGCAACTAAATGATGAGACGCACATTCACAACAATAGTGCTGGCGGCCGCTGTCTGTATGACGGCCTATGCACAAAGCTGGCCACAGGCCTCCCGCGAGGCGAAGCCGGGCACCCGCTGGTGGTGGCTGGGTTCTGCTGTCGACAAGGAGAATCTGCAATGGAACCTGCAACAATACGCCGATCACGGCATCGGTGCCGTTGAGATAACCCCGATCTACGGAGTACAGGGAAACCAGCAGAACAACATTCCCTACCTCTCCGACCACTGGATGGAGATGTTGCGATATACAGCAGAGCAATGCCGGCAGAACGGCATCGAGCTGGACATGGCGACAGGAACGGGGTGGCCCTTTGGCGGCCCGTGGGTGCCGTTGGAGGAGAGCGCATCGAAGATAGTGTTCGTAGAAAAGAGCATCCAGCCCACTAAGGCGGGCCCTATCAAGGACCTTGACCTCTCTGCTCCAGAGAAAGAAGCGAAGTATTGCAGACTGGTAAAGGTGATGGCGTTTCCCAACTGTGCTCCTGCGGACAATGGTGCTGATGCCCGTCAGAATGCAAAAGCGTTCCTTAACGGTGAGTGGCGCAACATCAAGGGAATCGATGTCACAGCCTATGTCAAGGACGGGAAACTGAACTACGAGAAACCATGCGAGACGCTTGGCGAGAACTGTCTGCTGCTTGCTCTCTACGCCCGCTACGGCGTGATGAAGGTGAAGCGGGCGGCCCCTGGCGGCGAGGGATACGTCATAGACCACTTCGACTGCACGGCCGTCAAGAACTACCTGCAGCACATCGAGGAGGCGTTCGAGCGCACCCGCACCCCCTACCCTCACACATTCTTCAACGACAGTTACGAGGTGTCGGAAGCCACATGGACGCCCACCCTTCTGGAGGAGTTCGAGAAGCGGCGCGGCTATAAGCTGGAGGAGTTTCTGTGGCAGCTGAAGTGCGGAGTGCCTGAAGTCGTCAGCGACTACCGGGAGACCCTCAGTGACCTGCTGCTCGAGAATTTCACCCAGCAGTGGACGGCCTGGGCTCACAGTCACGGAGCCATCACACGTAATCAGGCGCACGGCTCACCCGCCAACCTGATAGACTGCTATGCAGCGGTGGACATTCCTGAGATTGAGGGTTTCGGACTGAGCGACTTTGGCATCAAGGGACTACGCACCGACCCCGGGAAGACCCGCAAGAACGACTCCGACTACTCGATGTTCAAGTACGCCCCGTCGGCGGCTCACGTCTGCGGGAAGCCCTACACCTCCAGCGAGACGTTCACCTGGCTGACGGAACACTTCCGCACCAGTCTGTCGCAGCTGAAGCCCGACCTGGACCTCATGTTCTGTGCCGGCGTCAACCACATGTTCTTTCACGGCACCTGCTATTCGCCGAAGGACGACCAGTGGCCGGGATGGAAGTTCTACGCCAGCATTGACATGTCACCCACCAACAGCATCTGGCGCGACGCGCCCTACTTCATGAAATATGTAGAGCGCTGCCAGTCGTTCCTCCAGATGGGAGAGCCCGACAACGACTTCCTTGTGCTGCTGCCTGTCCGCGACATGTGGCAGAAGAACACGGGCAAGCTGCTCATGCAGTTCTCCATACACGCTATGGGCAAGCTGGCACCAGAGTTCATCAAGACCATCCTGGACATCGACCACGCCGGCTTCGACTGCGACTACATCTCGGAGCGGCTGCTCATGGGCGTGACCTATAAGGACGGCATGCTGCAGACTGCTGCCGGCACCCGCTACAAAGGACTCATCATCCCCGGAAGCGGGAAGATGGCCGAACAGGCAAAGACCCACATCGAGGAGCTGAAGAGACAGGGAGCCTGCATCATGTACGGAGTCAACCCGAAGGCCATGCAGCAGGTAGCCAAGCCTGAGGTCATGAAGACCGACTGCGGTCTGAAGGCCATCCGCCGCAAGAATGCCACAGGCTACCACTACTTTATTGCCAACCTGAGCGACCACGACATCCAGACGACAGAGCCGCTGGCCGTCAGTTTCAAGGACGCCGTGTGGTACAACCCGCTCAACGGCGACATCACCCCCGCTACCTTCGATAGCGACAGACTGGACATTTGTCTGCGCAGCGGAGAATCCATGATTCTGCAGACCTACGACGAGCCCCTGTCCCGTCCGTCTGTCGCAGCAGAGAAGCCGCAACAGGTCAGAAACAACGAGATAGTGCTGCAGGGACCATGGACACTCTCATTTACCGAGGAGACCCCAAAAGTGGGAAAGACCTTCCGGCTGGACCAGCTGCAGACCTGGGAGAAGCTGGACGACCCGCAAGTCAGGACGACGATGGGAACAGGCGTCTATACCACCCAGTTCAAGCTCTCCAGTAAGGACGACCCCAAGGGGCCGTGGCTGATTGACCTCGGTGACGTCCGCGAGTCGGCACGCGTCTACATCAACGGCCAGTTCATCGGCTGTGCGTGGTCCGTACCCTACGTCCTGGACTGCAAGAACGCCTTGCGGAAGGGCAAGAACGTGCTCCGCATTGAGGTCACCAACCTGCCAGCCAACCGCATCGCCGAACTGGACCGCCAGGGCGTCAAATGGCGCAAGATGGAGGAAATAAATGTTGTGGACATCAACTATAAGAAAACAACCTACGACAGCTGGGCTCCGTTAGAAAGCGGACTGAACTCCAGCGTCAGACTTATTCGTAAACCCTAATAGACATGACAGACAATCATCATCATCACCACCACCATCATAAGATGGATGGCGCAAGTAAGTTCAAGTACCAAAGTCTGAGGGCCATCAGCCGGAGGAAGAAGCTGGAGAAGTGGCTGTGGACATTCCTGTGCATGGTGGCAGTGCTGATGGCGATTGCCGTCGTGTTTGTCTATACGCTGGGGTGATTCCGGAACAAAAGCCGACTTTGAACCCTTCAAAAGCCGACTTTGCGCCCTTCAAAAGCCGACTTTGTTGAACGCAAAAGCCGACTTTGCGGGGCGCAAAGTCGGCTTTTCTTTTTTTACAAGGAGACAATTCTAAGCCAATAGCGGTCCTCGGAACAGGAGATGCGCATCACAGCGCACCGCTCGTCGTCCTCCTCAGGGTTCACAGCCTGTGACAGCGCGAGGGCGACATGTCCCATCGTCCGGCGGAGATTGATTTCCACACACGGGTGCAGGAGGTATCCGTCATGGTCGCCGACCACCATCATATCGACGCCGAAGGGGCCTTCGTACCGTCCGCCGAACAACCGCTGCCCCTCCTCGCAGATGCGCTGCCGGACACTGTCCAGCAGGGAGAGCGGCAGGTAGTGCTCCATCATGCTGCGCTTGGCGTGCTCCGGTGCCAGGATGTTCCCCGTATAGGCCCCGTTCTGCGTATGAAACAAGGAGAGTCCCAGATACGACACATTGCCCGCGGCGTCGCAGCAGAACTCCATCCCGAAGTCTTTTATCTTCCGATAGAAGGGCTCCGCCATCACACTACCCTGTCTGGACAGCACGTTGTTCAGCCAGCCCTCATCCTGGGCGGTCATCGTCTGCGAGAAAAAGCGGACGCCGCGACCACTGGACGACCAGGGAGCCTTTACCACAATACTGCCCCACACATCGAGCTGTCGCCTGACATAGGCAACGGTACCGCACTCCCTCGCTTCACCCACAGTACCCTCCATGCGGAGCATCGGCAGCAAATCGGAGGACGTACGGCGGTGAGACAGCTGCCGGATGACGCTGACCTGCTCCCTTGAGGGCAGCAGATGCTCCCCCACGCCGGCACGCAGGAGTCGCCTACGCAGCGCCAGGTCCCAGCCCCAGGGTTCTA
This sequence comes from uncultured Prevotellaceae bacterium, assembly GCA_946185225.1. Classification (GTDB taxonomy): domain Bacteria; phylum Bacteroidota; class Bacteroidia; order Bacteroidales; family Bacteroidaceae; genus Prevotella. Next base: position 5,123 of record CAMHIM010000015.1, on the reverse strand, counting down.
TGCGGTCGATGGGTTCCTTGGCCAGGGCGGTACTCGTCAGGATACGCGGAGTCCCCCTGCCGACCATCTTGCGCGAGAGACTGCGCCACAGACTGTGGGCAGCCGCCTCGTCGTCCACCAGCACAGCGTCGTGCTCCCCCATCCAGATAGCGGGGATGATGCCCAGGTCTCCCCTCAACCGGCGGGCAGCATGAGGCGGGGTGAAGTTCTCCAGATTAGAGTCCAGGGCGATGTCGTGGTCAGGATTGAACAGGTGAAGAGTCATCGAATTACTTAATTTTTTGCAAAGTTAAGCATTTTATTTGGCTTTTTTGAAGATAATCCTTATTTTTGCATCATCAAAACAAAAACCTAACCAAACCAAAGTTTATATCATGATTATCCCTAATGCCTTTTGGCTTGTTCCCGTCGCATCGATAGTTGCGCTGGGAATGGCGTATTTCTTCTTCCGCCAGATGATGACGGCCGACGAAGGAACGCCCCGCATGAAAGAAATCGCGCTCTACGTCCGCAAGGGTGCGATGGCTTACCTCAAGCAGCAGTATAAAGTGGTGGGCATCGTCTTTGCGGTGCTCTGCATCCTGTTTGCCTTCATGGCCTATGGTCTGAACGTCCAGAACCCGTGGGTTCCGTTTGCCTTCCTCACCGGCGGTTTCTTCTCCGGTCTGGCAGGTTTCTTCGGCATGAAGACTGCCACCTACGCCTCAGCGCGTACCGCCAACGCTGCCCGCGAGAGCCTGGATGCCGGCCTGAAGATAGCCTTCCGCTCGGGTGCCGTGATGGGCCTCACCGTCGTAGGTCTTGGTCTGCTCGACATCGCCATCTGGTTTGTTGTGCTGAACATGTTCGATGCCGACGGCCTCATCTCCATCACCACCACCATGCTGACCTTCGGCATGGGTGCCTCTACACAGGCGCTCTTTGCCCGCGTGGGCGGCGGCATCTACACCAAGGCCGCCGACGTAGGCGCCGACATCGTGGGTAAGGTGGAGGCCGACATTCCCGAGGACGACCCGCGCAACCCTGCCACCATTGCCGACAACGTGGGCGACAACGTGGGCGACGTAGCCGGTATGGGCGCCGACCTGTACGAGAGCTACTGCGGCTCGGTGCTGTCGACCGCCGCCTTGGGAGCCTCTGCCTTTGCCGCCAGCTCCGTTGAGGGCATGCAGCTGAAGGCCGTCATCGCACCGATGGTCATCGCCGCCGTAGGCGTGTTCCTCTCGCTCCTGGGCATTTTCCTCGTTCGCACCAAGGAAGGCGCCACAATGAAGGACCTGCTACGCTCACTGTCACTGGGCACCAACGTCAGCGCGTTGCTCATCGCCGCCGCCACTTTCGGCATCCTGTACCTGCTGGGCATAGAGAACTGGCTGGGGCTCTCCTTCTCCGTCATCAGCGGTCTGACGGCAGGCGTCATTATCGGACAGGCAACGGAGTACTACACCTCCCACAGCTATAAGCCGACGCAGAAGATTTCAGAGGCCGGCCAGACAGGTGCCGCCACCGTTATCATAAAAGGCATCGGTACAGGCATGATTTCTACCTGCATCCCCGTCATTACCATTGGTGTAGCCATCATGCTGAGTTACCTGTGTGCCAACGGCTTCGACCTCTCAATGTCATCCTCCTCGCTGGCTCACGGACTCTACGGCATCGGCATCGCCGCAGTAGGTATGCTCTCTACGCTGGGCATCACGCTGGCCACCGACGCCTACGGTCCTATTGCCGACAACGCCGGCGGTAACGCCGAGATGTCGCAGCTGGGCGAAGAGGTACGCCACCGCACCGACGCCCTTGACGCCCTAGGCAACACCACCGCCGCTACGGGCAAGGGCTTCGCCATCGGTTCCGCTGCCCTCACGGCTCTCGCCCTCCTGGCATCCTACATCGAGGAAATCAAGATAGCGATGGCCCGTGCCGGCCAGACGCTGACCAACGTTGCCGGCGACGTCATCTCGGCAACCGACGCCACCATCCCCGACTTCATGAACTACTTCCAGGTGAACCTGATGAACCCGAAGGTGCTCGTCGGAGCTTTCATCGGCGCGATGGCCGCCTTCCTGTTCTGCGGCATGACGATGGAAGCGGTGGGACGTGCTGCCGAGAAGATGGTGCAGGAAGTGCGCCGCCAGTTCCGTGAGATAGCCGGCATCCTCGAAGGTACGGGAACTCCCGACTACGGCCGCTGCGTAGAGATTTCGACGCGTGCCGCCCAGCACGAGATGGTCATTCCCTCCGTGCTGGCCATCATCATCCCCATCATCGTCGGCATCATTCTGGGTGTCGCCGGTGTGCTGGGTCTGCTCGTCGGCGGTCTTGCCGGCGGCTTCACACTCGCCGTCTTCATGGCCAACGCAGGAGGTGCATGGGACAACGCGAAGAAGAACATCGAGGAAGGCGCCTTCGGCGGCAAGGGCTCTTTTGCCCACAAGGCCTGCATCGTTGGCGATACCGTAGGCGACCCGTTCAAGGACACCTCCGGCCCGTCGCTGAACATCCTCATCAAGCTGATGTCTATGGTAAGCATCGTGATGGCCGGCCTTACGGTAGCCTTCTCGTAGCCCTTCATTATTTAGAAATCAGAAAAATAAGCCGAGATTGCATGCTTTTTTGCAATCTCGGCTTTGCAATTTCGGGGATTTCTTGTACCTTTGCAGACAACTAAATAAAGAAGCAAGAATGATGGAAGCCTTTTTCAGGACGCATCGTTACCTGGTGGAACATGTCAACGCCCCAGTTCGTCGCACCCTCATGGATGAGATTGACTGGAATCACCGCATGATAGGCATCAAGGGTACGCGAGGCATCGGCAAAACCACATTCCTGCTTCAGTACGCCAAGGAGAACTTCTCCACCGAGGACAAGCAATGCCTGTACATCAACATGAACAACTTCTACTTCCAGGGGCGCGGCATTGCCGACTTTGCGGGAGAGTTCTATCATCATGGCGGCCGCGTACTGCTCATCGACCAGGTGTTCAAACAACCCGACTGGAGCGCCGAGCTACGGAAGTGCTATGACCTCTATCCCGGGCTGAAGATTGTCTTTACGGGCAGTAGTGTCATGCGGCTGAAGGACGAGAACCCCGAACTGAACAACATCGTCCAGTCGTACAACCTGCGCGGATTCTCCTTCCGAGAGTTCATTAACCTCCTGACAAACAACAACTTCCGGCCATACACTCTCGAAGAGATTCTGCAGGACCACGAGCGAATCATCAAGCAGATACTGCCGAAGGTGTCGCCCCACCGCTACTTCCAAGACTACATTCATCACGGCTTCTACCCCTTCTTTCAGGAACACCGCAACTACAGCGAGAACCTGCTGAAGACGATGAACATGATGACTGAGGTGGACATCCTGCTGGTCAAGCAGATAGAGCTGAAGTACCTGACAAAAATCAAGAAGCTGTTCTATCAGCTGGCCGAAGGAGGTCCGAAGGCTCCCAACGTATCGCAACTGGCAAAGGACATCGAGACGTCACGGGCAACGGTAATGAACTACATCAAGTACCTCACTGACGCGCGTCTGCTCAACATGATTTATCCCGTAGGCGAGGACTTCCCCAAGAAGCCGTCGAAGGTGATGCTCCACAACTCGAACCTGCTCTACGCCATCTACCCCATCCATGTAGAACGCCAGACGGCCATGGAGACGTTCTTCGTCAATTCCCTATGGAAGGACCACAAGGTCAACCAGAGCGGTCGAGACCCGTACTACCTGGTGGACGGCAAGCTGAAGTTCCGCATCTGCGATGCCGACTCCCACAATAAGATGAGGTACACCCCTGACACCATATACGCCCGCTACAACACCGAGATAGGCAAGGACAACCAGATTCCCCTGTGGCTTCTGGGGTTCCTCTACTGAGTCCTCCCCGGGAGCCTTTCCAAGTACCGCACCCCCCCACGCCTTTCAGAACCCATGAGCATCGATGACGTCTTCGATCTGCGCAGCCAAGGCCTTACGGCAGAAGCCTACGAAGCGGCACGGAGCCTCTATGCCGCCGACAAAAGTCCGCGTGCAGCAACCGCCATGTACTTGAGCGCCGCTGACATGCGGCGGCAACTGATGTCCGCCGGCGACAGCGCCAATGCCCACAAGATAGACGAAGCCCTGAGGCGGCTGCTCACCCACACCCCCAAGCACCTACTGCTGGGCATCTGGGGAGAGGAGGAAGCTGCCAGCTACCTGAGGCAGAGCGGCTACATACTCCTGGAGCGCGACTGGCACTCGAAGCATCGCGACATCGACGTCATTGCCCTGCATGACGGCGTCACCGTGTTCGTTGAGGTCAAGACACGCCGTAACCGCATATTCACAGAGCCCGAAGATTCCGTGGACTACCAGAAGCTCAGGAACCTGCGACACGCCATCAACCACTACCTGCAGTACAGCAAGACAGACGGTCCCTGGCGCTTTGACGTTGTCACCGTCGTCGGCGAACTGGGAAGTCGGAGCCCCGACATCAGTCATCTGCAGGACTTCAGCCTTCTGTAAGACGTTGCGGAAAGGTGCCATGACGTCTGCCAGCAGACAAAACGTAAACGTTTTAGCAATATTTTGCAAACTCTGCTTTGCATTTCGGGAATTTCTTCGTACCTTTGCAGCGTTTATAAACAAATCATCATTTTTAGGTATTACATTCTGCTGAATATGACACAACTGACAGAGGGAGAACATACAGCCCAAATGGAAAGCATGAGGCAGTTCGACGAGCAGATGCCGTGCGTAGGCATCTTCTGGTACGACCCTAACGGCAAGTCTCTCTTCGGTGTGTGCAAACAGGAGCTGACACCAAAGATGGTGGAGGATGCTGCCGATGACGGGCTTCCATATATCAACTATCCTCATCTGCACCGACAGGTTTGGGCCAAGGAGTTTTTCCAGGCTCGTGCAAAACATGAGGCCACGAAGTTCGTAGGTGATTATACTCAGGTTCCTCGTAGTCGCGTCACCTGGGCCGTTGACAAGTTTGTGGTCTTCGTTGGACAGTGGGCAAAAACAATCGAAGAAGAACTGACAGAACTGATTGAAAAAGAGTTCTCCCTGCCTTACTTCGAGTTCGTCTATGACTATCACTGGGACTTGGGCCACGGCTGGTCGGGGGATATGAAATA